>NZ_AKZL01000078.1:0-21329 GCF_000282755.1 Shewanella sp. POL2 | reverse complement strand
AGTCGGCGCCAATAGCTAACTCTGGCGGTAAATCGACAATCTTAAGGCTCGGCACTTCTTTTTGTGCCAGCACCGCATTGGTGCAATAGGTTAAGAACACATCCGCCTGCTTATTTTCCATCACCCAAGCATAGGGATTCCGATCCTTGGGCGGTTTAGCACTCTCAGGCCCACCCGTTAGCTGCATGGCTTTGGTTTCTAATGTAGTTTTTGCATTAGCTTTTAAGGCCTCGGCTTTCGCAAAGACTGCCCAAGCGTAGTCGCCAGCGGGATCGGCTTTTGGCGTCGAAGTCCCAAGTTTAGTTTGCGGTGCGAGCAGGGTGTCTAATAAATTCGCGCTAGTGAGTGGCACATCCGCTTGAGCAATGGCGCAGAGCTGGTTACGGGCAAACATTTGCACCTGTTGACCCACTCCCACATCGACTAAGGCCTGCGGGTGTTTCATATTCGCCGAGGCAAAAATATCAACTCGCTCCCCCTCTTGGATCCGCTTAAGCAATAAACCCGAAGGCGCATACTGCGCTGCCACATTAGCTTGGGATTTCGCTTGGTAAGCCGCAATAATATCGTTCATCGCCGCCTTTAAACTGCCAGCGGCTCTTAGTTCAATAGGGGCTGTCGCCTCAGTGTTCATTGGCGCACCTTGTACCATCCCTGCCATCAATGTCACCCCTAAACTGATTGCTAACACTAAGCCCTGTTTTGCCATAATTGCTCTCCTTTGGCTCTGCAAAATAGTTATCCTAATTTAACTAACTACATACAAAACGGGAAAATACCAGCAGGATCAAGTGGAATGCTCGCCTGATAAGCCCAAATAGAGATGATTGCGGACAAGATCACTGAAGATAGATAACGGAAGGACAATTTGTCCCTTACGATAAAATAAAAAGTCGCCCGCAGGCGACTTTAACCTTGATGAATGATTATTGACCCGTTGGGGTCAACACTATCTCCACACGACGGTTTTGCGCGCGTCCCTCGGCACTCGCATTGGATGCGATTGGACTCGATTCACCCATTCCCTTAGACTTTACGCGAGCGGAAGCCACGCCTTTACTCATCAAGTAGTTCCCTACTTCGCTGGCTCGTACCTGCGATAAACGTAAATTGTATGAATCTGAGCCGCTGCTGTCGGTATAACCCAACACGTTAAGTTGGGTCTTACTATACTCCTTCGCCACCAGCGCAACAGAGTTCAGTACCCGCTTAGCACCCTCACTCAGCTCGGTTTGATCCACACCAAAAGTCACTTCATTTGGCATATTAAGAATAATATTGTCACCACTGCGAGTTACGCTAACTCCCGTGGAAGCGAGTTGTTGGCGTAATTTGGTTTCTTGTACGTCCATGTAGTAGCCAATACCGCCACCTAGGGCGGCGCCAGAGGCTGCACCAATTAAAGCTCCTTTACCGCGGTCACTCTTACTTGACGAGGCTACACCAACGGCAGCTCCAGCAACGGCACCAATTAGCGCCCCCGTAGTCGCTTTTGCCGTTTGTTGTTCGTTGGTATAGGGGTTGACAGTCGAACAGCCTGACGCAATCAAGGCGCTAGCCATAACCACAATAGCAAGCTTAGATGCTGGCAATGATTTAATCAGAGAAGGCTTCATCATTATGACCTCATAACATGATTGATGAGATTTGCCTTTGAAAGGCAAAGGGCGTGGTAAATCGCCAAAAACACCATGAAAAAATCGCAGTATATAAGCATTCTCTTTCGAGACAATCTTTAATCGTTTCTTTGCTCAGTTTATGAGTAATTTAATCGCAAAAAACACCAAACCAAAACATCTTTGGCTTATTCATGCAACATTTAGAGTAAAAGCACTGAAATAGTGCAAGCTGCACCGTTTCTGACATAACTTCTAAAACTAACCGTTTGAAACATAAACCCAATAAATTGATTTTAAACATTAATTTATATATTAAAAAATTGGCACGGATTTTACATACTAATAAATAGGTAGAAGAGTAGAGACCCCAAGCGTAACTCACTCGATACCTAATTAAGCTGTTTGACATCAATGGACGTTAATCTAAGTGCCCGTTGTGAGGCATGTTAATCGAAGCACAATCCCTAAGTGGATTGAGGAGGAAGAGATGAAACATCTGATGAAACTTATTAGTCATTGTCACCACGAATGGTTGTCCCTGCGCCATATAGGACATAGTCAGTGGGATATAGAGCAGCGCCAATAGTCATGAAGGAATACCCCCAAAGAACCCGTTAAAGCGTATACAGATAGCATAAAGTGAAAAGGGATAGGCCATGGGAATCGTCAATCATAATCTTAAACCTGACGTTATTTTTGAAGTAAAAGTCAAAGGCAGATTACTCTCTGATGTCGCACGACAGTATGGTCTTTCGGCTAAAGCGGTTTACCAGTGGGTAAGGGAAAGTGAGCAACAGCCGCAGCAACGTGAATGCGCCTTAATAAATGAAATTGCCCAGCTGCAGAAACGTATTAAGCAGCTAAACAGTGAATTACGCACGATATAGGTTGAGGTAACCTCGCCCAGTGCCCTTATAGACAAGGCCGGACCCCATTGCATATTGCCCTGTAGGTCTAACGCGATATGAAAGTTGTGCTAAAAACAATAATAACAGCGCCCTTTTACGTCCGGCCTTGTCATCCAATTAATTGGATTAGCAATAAATAACAGTTTAGACAGAGTCGGATGGGTATCTATTATCGCTCCCCAACGACCTAAGATATAAATCGTACAAAATAACAATAATAACTGTGCTGTTTACTGTCCGACTCTGTCAACTTAACACTCAAAGTGTTGCAAGAGAAAAAGAGGCAGGTTTTGACAAGGCTTTAGAGGGAGCTATCTCCCCCAAAGATCAAATATGTGAATTGTGCTCCCCCAAGTCATGAACATATTACCCTCTCGGGTCTTGTCCTTTTATTCACGGATCAATGACGATCCAGCGCTAGACTAGGATAGCGCGCCACGGATGGCTGTGTTATTGGGAAGGTTTCGGCAAGGCTCGAGGGAGTTGTCTCCCCCAAAGATTAATATGTCGATAGTGCTCTGTGGCCCATCAACATATTTCTCCCTTTGGTCTTGTCCTTTTATTGAGTGGTTCAATGGAAAGGAAGGGGCATAACGCCTGTGCCAAGGATGGCAATGCCACAGGCTTTAACACTCGCACTAGGCAATTAATTCCAATAAAAAAGACGCTCATAAGGCGTCTATTTTATTGAAGAATATTCTACTAATAATCTTCATTGGCTTCTTGAAGTCGCTGCTTGCGCTCCTGAGCCTCTTCATAGGCAGCTTGAATTTCATCCAAGACAGAACTGACGTCGGCATCGACTAATACTTCAGTAAAATGACCTGTTAACTGCGTATCAGGCTTTAACTGACCCGCCTCAAATAAGGCCCACATTTCTTTCGCGTATTGAGTCTTGAGCAATTCAGGTGCGTACTGGCCATAATATTGCGTCATGTTATTGACATCCCGCTCCAACATCCATTTAGCATGATTATTCGCTGCCGCATCTACCGCTTGGGGTAAATCAATAATGACAGGGCCTTGATCATCGACTAGGACATTAAATTCGGACAAGTCACCATGTACTAAGCCTGCGCAAAGCATACGCTTGACATAAGTCATCACTAAAGCGTGGTCATGTATAGCTTTCTCAGCGCTAAGGCTGACATCATTAAGGCGAGGCGCAACATGACCTTCACTATCGGTGACTAATTCCATGAGTAACACACCATCGTAGCAACCGTAAGGGGTTGGTACTCGCACTCCGGCATCGGCCAAGCGAAACAATGCATCTACCTCAGCGTTTTGCCAGACTTCTTCCATTTGCTCACGGCCAAATTTAGAGCCTTTTTCCATTGCGCGAGCGCGACGGCTATTTCGGACTTTACGCCCCTCTTGGTAAACCACCGCCTGCTTAAAACTACGTTTGTCCGCTTCCTTGTAAACTTTAGCGCAGCGAATATCTTCACCACAGCGCACAACGTACACAGTAGCTTCTTTACCGCTCATTAACTGGCTGATGACTTCATCAACCAGTCCTTCATCAACCAGAGGTTGGATTCGTTTAGGAGTTTTCATACCGACCTTATACCTTAGTTAGGCCTAAGATGGAATGTGCCGGGCAAATCTTCATATATAAAGCAGCCTTCTACCAATAATGAATAACAAAATGAGGGTAAGCATACCCGACTTCAGTAAAAACTAAAGCACCTAGCGTAGGAACACAAGAGCAAAAAATGGTGGATTTAAAGCCAATACATTTGCAGAGAACGACACATTATCTCCTTGATTGCCCCAAACAAATACTTGCTCGCTTCATCAGCAACATGTTAAATCCCACAACCATTAAACACACAACGAGATCACTCTGCCGTAAGTGACGGCGGCTTTAAGCCGTTACCCAAGCATTAACTACCTTCAGAATAATCTTAAAATGGTTTTCCACGTTTGTTATGGGGTATCAATGCCTATTTTGAGCAAAAATGAGGGGATATCGCCAAAGTGTTACCCCAAGCTATTGAAAGTATTAAATTATCACAAACTCAACCCGTTAGCACTATCCACCGAGTATGTTGTGATAAAGTAGGGTAACCAAGCCAGCTTGGTGCTGCTAAATAACCGCACAAAGGGCGAAATATAGCGCTAGATCTCCCCAGTACTAAGCTTTATGCTGATGCCACTTTTGCAACTCTTTTGATAATAAAATGCGATACCTAAACTTTGCACTCGCTCTGACAGCCCTCTCCCTCACTCAATGCACGAGTCTTTCACTCGAAGAATGCCGTGATAATGACTGGTACGCCACTGGCTTAGCCGATGGTAACCGCGGTGCTGCTGCGAGTAGGCTCAACCAATATCAACAGGACTGCCGTGAATTTAATCTCAAGGTTGATGCGACGCAATGGCAGCAAGGATATCAACAAGGATTAATGAGTTATTGTTTGCCAGAAAATGGTTACCGTATTGGTTTGGCGGGAGAATATTACTACGGCGTCTGTAATAACAATCAATTTGTTGAACGCTACAATCAAGGACATGAACAATATCTGATTAATAAACGTTTAGCAGAAATCGCCGATCGCTTAAATGCTATCGACAGCGAGATTAGCAGTATCAATAACAAACTAAACAATCTCACCGACAAAGCCGAATTACTAAGGCAAAAAAATATTTTATTGAATGAGAAGAACCATCTTCTGGACGAAAGTTTACGTCTGCGCCATGGAGATATTCGTTTTCAATTTAGGTTCTAATTGAAAAGTTAACCCATATAATCACTTAGAGATGCCTTTTTCGAAAACTTTAGTATCGATAAGGCTGACTTTGTTCGCGACGTTACTGTTTTTAACCTTAGGAACACGTAGGAAAAAACTATAATAAAGCAGGCTTGCTGAGGTCCACGCAATCGCCAAACTCCATAAGTCATGACTTAAAAAATGAGCACCGCGCAGTTCTTGGGCAAAACCAAAAATAGCCCCTAATCCAATCCCAAAGAGTAAGCCAAACTTTGCGTAACGTGGATAGTACTCCTTGAGCACATAATAACTCGCGACCCAAGCAAAACCGCTACTAGAATGCCCTCCAGGAAAGCACTGACCAAACTCAGCCCCTTCTGGTAAGCGTGCAAATAGAGAGCTATGCATCATACGCCCACCAAATTCAATGACATCCCAAGGGCAAGTCATATGAGTGAAACTCTTACCTAATCGAACCAACAACACGCTAGCAAGAACACTACAGAATAAATAGATAAAACCTTTACGATAAACACGCAACGTCTCAAGTCGAAAGCTTAGGCAAATGCAAGCAACAACCGCTATGGCGAACAAAATCACCAGATTACGTCCTGTCACATGCAAGATACTTTCGGTAAGCCAATGCCCTCGTAAAGGCCATGAACTGACACCTCCCTGCCAATTGAATAATAGGCTGGCAAAGCGCATATCAGCATGAGTCCATTCAAGCCCCAAAATAATTACCGTAAATACGAGCCATGGAACAAACAAATATCCCTTTGCAAACTGAAGAAGTGTCGTCCTAACATTGCTTTTAATATTCTGATGCACTTATTTATCCAATCACCAAAATCATAGCTTCGAGGATAAGGAGAAATTCTTATCAAAAGCTTAAGACATTTTACCGAAAAAATAACAAAAACCTTACAACTCCACAGGTTGAACGCTGATTAAAAACAGCTAAGGGATAAAATGATTATAGTGAATCAATAACCATGTGCTTAATCGATGAGCCTCCCATGCCCTAAAACTTCGTACTCCAACTGTCTCAAAAAGTCGGTTATTTACAGATACAACAATCGATAGGAGTAAATCAGGGCGTCACCAACATTGCTGGAAAACTGGCAACAAACCTAAGGACAACGAATAGTTAGGTCACGGACTTTACTGCGGGATAGTGATAGAAAAACCGTTAGAGCAAGCTTCATTCAACGTCCAACAGGGCCGTTAAAGATAACGAAATGAGATTAACAATCTGAGCCCCCATAAGAAATAATGGCTGAGCAAAATCGCTAATAAAAAGCCCCCGCAACCTCGATTGCGGGGGCTTTACTATGAGAGGTTAGCTCATATTCAACAATAATTACTTGTAAGTCGCTTCGCGTTTTTTCGCTTCGGCATCCCACTTAGGTAACATGTCTTTTTTGAATGCTTCTTTCTCTGCATTCAGTTTTTCCATGTCCATACCCAGTACCGCCTGAGCTTTCGCTTTAGTCGAAATATCAGGGATAGCGACAGGATCTGTTAAACCTTTTTTCGCTAACAACTGTGCTAACTTAACACGAGCATCGGCGGCTTTATTAACAGATGTACCCAACACTCGTAGTGCTTCTTCAGGAGCGTGAGCCGCAACACCGTGCGAAGCAATGGCTAAATCCCAGCGCCATTGAGCGTGGCGGATGTCAGTCAAAATTGGCTTCATTTCAGCTTCAGTAGCACCTAATTCCCATGCTTTAGCAGCTTCGAAGTGCGCCTTCACTAATTGCTCTTCCGCTTTAAGTTTCATTTCTTTAACTTTAGCTTTGCGCTCATTAGTAACGCCAACTAAGAATTCTTTCGTTTGGCTATGGCAAGTTGCACAGGTTTCTTCGAAACGATCGAACGGGTTACCGACTTTATGGTCAGTGAACTTCTTACCTTCAGGGCTAGTCACTTTAGGCATATGGCAGTCAACACAACTGACATTATTTTTACCATGAATACCCATCTTCCAAGTTTCGTACTCAGGGTGCTGTGCTTTTAACATTGGCGTCTTAGATAACGCGTGAGTCCAATCTGAGAACTCGATACCATCGTAATAAACTTCCATCTGGTCAACAGTGATGCCCATATCCCAAGGGAATTTTACGAAGTTCTTTCTGTCTTCTTTCTTCTCGAAATAGTATTCAACGTGACATTGACCGCAAACCATTGATTGCTTGTCTTTCTTGGATGCTTTGTCAAATGGAGTGCCAATAGCCTCCATAGCACGGTCAACATAAGGACGAGAAATACGTAATTTTGGAGAGCCTTTTTCATGGCAATCGCCACAGCCAATAGTATTGGTCACTTCCGGGCCACCTTTAGCCCACTTGCCTTTGAAGTAACCGTCTTCACCTTGTTCTTCGATCAGGCGAGGTACGTCAGGGCTCTTACAGCTCCAACAAGCCATTGGCATTGGGCCGTCTTCCGCGTTGGCAGGGGCGCCAGTACGCAGAGTATTACGCACATCAGTCACGGCATACATATGGCCGCGAGGCGCGTTGTAATCTTTAGCAAAACTATAACCAGCCCACAGAATAACCATATTAGGATCCTGTGCTAATGCATCAACAAGCTCTTCACTCTTTGCAGTGTCATGCCAGCTATTATATTGATTTTTAAATTTATCTTTATAAACTTCGTTGCGAGGCTCGGTCTTATCGCTTGCCATCGCACCCGCCGCCATGAAGCTGGCGGCAACCAATGCACTCAGTGCAAAGGACTTACCAGTCATCTTCTTCATCATCTCATCTCCGTGTTGCATTATTTTAGTGAATCACGACATCTCCAAGGCCAAAGTTAGTGGCTTAACCCCACCAAAGACATACCTCTTAGGGGGTATCTAGAACGAAGTTTGCGCTAGATCAAAATGTAATAGTGTTGTTGTTCACACTTTTATGTTTTCGTTAGTGTAGTACATTATTTTCTAATGTAAAACACGACTAAAGTGCCATTAAATCAATGGCCCATATATTAGGTAATGGACATATGAAACGAGGCAGCCTTACCTCTAAAATTTTGGGTTTAATGTTAGTACTGATTTTGCTTTCTAGCAGCTTGGCCATCTTCGCAATCATCAATTTGTCTTACAGCCTAGGGGATGCAAAAGCCATCAACGCCTCTGGTTCACTGCGGATGCAAAGCTACCGGCTGATGTTCTACGCCAACTCAGGCAGTGAAGCTGCCCAAGAAAAAATCACTGAATTTGAAAATACGCTGCATTCTGAGGCACTACAACCCTCCACAGGCTGGCTCAGTCAGAAAAGAATAGCCGAGCAATATCAACTTGTTATCGATAAGTGGCTAGTGATGAAATATTACATCGAGCAGGAAAACTCCCGCGACTACGCCGCCTCACTCAAGGACTTTGTCGATACTATTGATTTATTGGTATTGGAGATGGAGCATCATGCCGCTTTTAAGTTGAGCCTTCTCGCGGCGAGCCAAATTTTTGGGCTTGGGCTGATGCTGGTTATCGCCTTTTTAGCGGTACGCTTTACTAAACGCAAAGTCGTTGTACCCTTGCAACAATTGATGGAGTCCGCCAATACGATTTCTAAGGGTAACTTTGAAATCGAAATGCCCGAAACCGAATATATTGAACTCACGGCTCTGACCGATGCACTGCAAAAAACCGCGCGAGAGCTAGCCACACTCTACGGTAACTTAGAGTCACAAGTGGCCGAAAAAACCTTAGCACTGACACGGGCGAATAATGAACTGGCCTTTTTATACGACACTCTGTTAACACTTAATGCCAATAAGCTGGACTATAAGGCCCTCAAAGCAGCATTAAATCAGCTAAAAGATTATGAGTCGATCGAGTATTTGAGGCTGATTATCCAATACCCTGAGCAGGAGCTCGAAGTCGTAGAAGCCGATGGTGGCTGGCCAGAAGGCGCTCACAACAACATCCGCTTTCCGCTACAATTTGAGCAGGCTGATTTAGGTTATTTGGAGCTAATCTCAACCCAGGATATTAATACTCCGTTGTTTAAAAACTTTGCCATTATGCTTACTCGCTCCATCGTTATTCATAACGCTACCGAACAAAGACAACAGTTAGCCTTAATGGAAGAACGTGGTGTTATCGCAAGGGAATTACATGATTCACTCGGGCAAGTGCTTTCTTTCCTAAAAATCCAAATTAGCTTGCTGCGCAAAAATTTAGATCTTAGCTGCCGCAGTCCTACCATTGAGGGACAACTCACAGAGATCAACGAAGGGGTTAGTACAGCCTATGTACAACTCCGAGAGTTACTATCCACCTTCAGATTAACCATTAAGGAACCCAATCTGAAGAATGCGATGGAAGCAATGCTTGAGCAGCTCAGAGCAAAAACCGATATCAAGATCCACCTCGATTATAAGCTTTCCCCCCAATGGCTAGAGGCGAAACAACATATCCATATTTTGCAGATCACCCGAGAAGCAACGCTCAACGCTATCAAACATGCCCGCGCTAGCCATATCAATATTCGCTGTTATAAAGATGAGCATGGTATGGTTAATATCAGTGTAAGTGATGATGGTGTAGGCATTGGCCATATTAAAGAACGGGATCAGCACTTCGGCATAGGCATCATGCATGAACGTGCCAGCAAATTAGGCGGCACGGTTGTATTTAGCAGCAATGATCCGCAAACTAGTCGCAAAGGAATTACTGGACAGCTCGAGCCAGAAAATCCAGACTCGCCCCTTGAACCCCATAGCACATCCAATTTATCACAGGGCACCAAAGTCACTTTAATCTTCCCTTCTCAACAGGAGCCTACACATGGGTAAACCTTATTCTGTTCTGGTGGTCGACGATCACCCTCTCTTACGTAAAGGTATCTGCCAATTGATCGCCTCAGATCCAGACTTTAACCTCTTCGGTGAAGTAGGTAGTGGTTTAGATGCTTTAAGCGCCGTAGTAACTGATGAACCTGACATCGTCTTGCTCGATCTCAATATGAAGGGAATGACTGGCCTCGATACCCTCAATGCCATGCGCCAAGAAGGCGTGACTTCACGAATCGTGATCTTAACAGTTTCAGATGCAAAACAAGATGTTATTCGCCTATTACGTGCGGGAGCTGACGGTTACTTACTCAAAGATACCGAGCCAGATTTGCTGCTCGATAAACTCAAAAATGCCATGTCAGGCCACAGAGTGATCAGCGAAGAAGTTGAAGAATATCTCTATGAACTCAAAAATGCCGCCGATGAACAAGAATGGATTTCAAGCCTCACCCCAAGGGAGCTACAGATCCTGCAACAACTGGCGGAAGGATTAAGTAATCGTATGATTTCAGAGCATTTACACATCAGTGAAGGCACTGTGAAAGTGCATGTCAAAAACCTGTTGCGTAAAGCTAATGCCAAGTCGAGAACCGAAATGGCGGTAAGATATTTGAACAATTGATATTGGATAAGTGATAGACTTACTCCATTAAATAATAAAGGCAATCAATAGATTGCCTTTATTATTTGTTGATATTCACAGCGAGCGGTTATAGCCCTTTTTGCACAAATTCATACCAACTAAGTAGCGCTTCTTCTAAATCTTCTAGCCCACAGTAAGCCTCAGATTCAGCATCATAGAGGGACATCGCCTCTTCGAGTTCATAATCCTGCTCAAATCCTAAAGCATTAGCGTAAATTCGTGCCTGCTCCTCATCCAGATCTAAGGTAATATCTTTGCCGATAAAACGCCAAGAAACTCGCTTACCTGTTTGAATTTCTTTGATAATATCGAGCACTTGCTGAATTTTGGCTAACTCAGGCCCCAACTCTTCTGAAAACCATTGGCCCAGTACCTCATGGTCCATGCTAAAGCTGGCTAAATACGTGCCAGTCAAACTGTTACGCCGAAATTCATATTCCATTTTATCTTCTCAATACATTACAACTAAGGCTAATTTTAATCTATTTCATCATAAGTTGCTTGGCCAGCAATTTACTCATCTAGCGCTGAGGTTATTGTGAGAGGAAACGACGCTAGGCTTCATTTCCACTGTAAAATCAGTTAGCTTTACCCGATGATTTAGCATGAGATGGAATGTGACATGCACGAAGGATTTATCTATAGCATAGTGCTTAGCGGCGCACGAGCTGGCTCAACCTTAAGCCCAGAACAACTTGAAAATTGGGACCCTAAGGACGGGTTGATTTGGGTACACCTACGTTATCGCCACAAAAAGGCTCGCCATTGGGTGTTAAACAGCGGTCTTAATAAAGTCGAAACCGATGCCCTGCTCGCCCAAGATACTCGCCCTCGAGCCGTATTGGCAGGGGAAGGCGTATTACTGGCACTGCGCGGTATTAACTTAAATCCAAACTCAGCACCTGAAGATATGGTCGCCGTGCGAATTTACGCCGATAGACAGCGCATTATCTCCACCTGTGATCGCGAGCTGCAATCGGTTAAAGATGTGGCTGAACTGATCATGGAAGGCACAGGCCCCACCACCACAGGAGATTTTCTCCTCGCCATTTGTGAAAAACTGACTACACGTAAAGTCGATTTTATCGATACGCTAGAGGAGCAACTTTCAGAATTAGAAGAACAAGTTGTTTCTGGCAATGTTAAAGATTTACGTACTGATATTGCCGAACTACGCCGACAAACCGTAGCCTTGCGCCGCTATTTAGGCCCACAGAAAGAAGCCTTCACTAAGATGCTGTCCGATCAATTTGTGCTGTTTAATGAGCCCGAAAAACTTAAGATGCGCGAAACCACGGATAAGCTTATTCGCACAATTGAAGACTTAGATGCACTGCGCGACCGAGCCAATGTGACCCAGGAAGAGTTACTCAGCCAGCAATCGGAGCAGCTAAACAAGCGCTTGTATTTCTTATCCTTAGTCTCGGCAATTTTCTTACCGCTGGGCTTTTTAACCGGTTTGCTTGGGGTCAATATCGGCGGTATTCCCGGTGCGGATAACGCATGGGCTTTTGCGACCTTCTGCGGCATTTTAATATCGCTGGTTGCCCTGCAAATGGCGCTCTTCTATCGCTTTAAGTGGTTGTAGACTTTAATAAAAAACGCCAATATCGAGATTGGCGTTTTGTTTTGCTGATTGCCGTTAATATGGCAATTCAAACAGATTGGTCATGACTTTATAGAGCTCTGTGCCTTGATGCACCGACGCCGAAGCAAAATGGAGTATAGGCACACAATCCTGGGGCAAACTGAGTGCCGTCAGCTCCTGCTCACTGCCATATAAGTCGAGTCGCAGCAGATTGACTAAGGTCTCACCCGCCGCAAGCGGCTCTCCCACGGGCGCCACATATTCCACCAAGCCCGCCATAGGCGCATGGTACTTTTTGTAATCCTTAAGATAACAGCCAAAACGCGGCATCTTAACGGGTTCCACTTGCTCGGCAATCACCCCTCGATGGCTTAAATAGGCCAAAATGCCTTTAGCATCGACTAAAGCATCCTCAAGGCAAATGCGTTCTTGGCTCGCCAGTTCCAAGGTAAAAGCTGAAACGGCGATACTGAGATCCCGCCCCTGAGCTTTTGCCACTTCACTCAATTGCCACCAAGGACAAAATGCCGCCTCATCCATTGCGCCACCAAAACTATTGGGGATCACCAGTGTGTAAGGAATCGTGAAAAACTGCGCCGCTGCAACATCATATTCAGGGCAATACAAATGTTTACAGGATTTAGGCCCTGTATGCAGATCGAGCACTATATCCGCCGCATGGGCCATAGCCTGTAAGCTAACCGCCAATCTGTGGCCCGTGGTCACGCCCCAATCGTTACGTAACCGCTGCTGGCAAGCTTCAATCAAGGTGCTGCGATATGCTTGAATAAGTTCGCTATCGCTAAGCTCGGCATGCTCGCTGTACCAAGCGGGTAAATCTATCGCGTGATTTAAGTACTCACGATTCCAGTTTACGCCAGTGATAGGGTCAAAACGCCCCAATGTAAACTCACCGCTTTTTTGATTAATCCCCAGCGGATTAGCCAAGGGCACTAAGGTAATCTCACCTAAGATGTGGCAATTTTCCAACTGCTTCATCAATTGATAAATCACCGCATTGCCTTGCACCTCAGCACCATGGACATTAGCCTGAATATACACTTTAGGGCCAGATACATGACCACTTGGCTTAAAGTGATAAATCGGCAGCGTCAGAGCCTGCCCTGCGGCAAGCTCCCCAATTTGCAGAGACGATGTTGTCGGCAACATACTAAACGCCTTCAAACAAGTTTTCGTGCAACGCTTTAACCACTTGTGCCGCTTCGGATTCGGCTACTAACACACACAAGTTATGCGGGCTGGCACCTTGGCAGATCATCCGCACATTATGGGGTTCGAGCACTTCAAACACGCGGCGACAAATACCCGCAGTCGTAGCGATGCGATTACCGATAATCGCCACCAATGCTAAACCATCCTCCACGCGCACGCGGCAATGTTGCGATAATTCTTGCAGTAACGCTTCACTTAATAAACCTTGTCCGCTTGAATCGGAGCCGGTTTTATCTAGAGTGAGCGATACGTTAACTTCGGAGGTGGTGATCAAATCCACACTGATCTTGTGTCTTGCCAATGTGGCAAAGGTTTCAGCCAAGAAGCCCTGTGCATGCAGCATTTGTAGGCTGTGCAGATTGAGTAGCGTCTGGTCGCGGCGCAGCGCCACCGCGCGGAACACGGGTGCATCTTCAACCTGATGGCGGATCCAAGTGCCACCCTTTTCAGGCTCCTTGCTTGAACCGACAAACACTTGAATTTGTTGGCGCACGGCCGGAAGAATCGTCGCAGGATGTAATACTTTAGCACCAAAGGTCGCCATTTCGGCGGCTTCGTTAAAGCTGATTTCGGCAATCGGATGGGCATTTGGCGCGAGGCGCGGATCGGTCGTATAAATCCCGGCCACATCGGTCCAAATCTCAACCGCTGAGGCTTTTAACGCTTCGGCTAACAGTGCCGCAGAATAGTCGCTACCGCCACGGCCGAGAGTTGTGGTTTGCCCCGCTTCATCTGAGCCAATAAAACCTTGAGTCACAATCACTTGCTCAGATAACAGCGGCAGTAAATGCTCACTCGATAGCAAAGCAATTTGCTCAACCTGTGGCTCGGCGCGGCCAAAATGGCTGTCGGTGCGCAACACACGGCGCACATCGAAGGCACTTGAGTTGGCGCCTTTTTCGCGCAATACCGCCGCAAATAATGCCGACGAACACTGCTCGCCAAGGGACAATAACTCATCCATGGTGGCCTTACTGCGCTGGGACGCCAGCGCTTCGCTTAATACCGCCATACGGCTTAACAGCTTATCTAATGCGGCAGCAACATCGTTAGGGCGACCGAGTTTATCTAAGATAGCGTATTGAATCTGCGCAATTTGCTTTAATCGTTGTAAGCGACCATCGTCGTTTATTGACTCTTGGGTCAGTTCAACCAACAGGTTCGTCACGCCACTGGAGGCGCTAACCACCACTAAACGGCAATCGGGATTGCCCAGTACGATATCGGCGCAGCGATTCATTGCACCGTAATCGGCGACTGAAGTACCACCAAATTTTGCGACAACAAGAGACATTAGCGCACCTCCGCAGAAGCAGAAGACACGGCACAAACTAGGATAAGATATTGATTAACTAACATGATTACGCTCCGAACTAACTTCGTTCGAAGAGCCTGGTGCTCAATGATACGCACCCCAATAGAAGGGAAACAGCAATCGTCACCAGAAGCTCTCCACCAATTACAGGTGACAATCGTTAGGATTCAGCCTAAGCGACCGACATAAACATGCAGCAACCATATCTATGCCTCGGCGTTAATCTCCCTCATCAATCATCGCTGGAGTTTGTGCTCCTCTGACTGACTACCTAGTTAACGCTCCTCTTCTGTTCCTTTCCGCCGGAAAGGGACGAAAAAAGTAGCAATAAACCCCTAATGAAGTCAATGCTAATTTCACACACTATATACAAATTCAATAAACGCATTTAAAAACAATGGGAATTTAAAACGTTTGCGACTTATGCCAAACGAGAATAGGGAAAAATCAATCAGATCTAGCAAAGAAGAAAAACAAACTAGCCTTGCCGTGAGATCAGCAAAGCTTAGCCAGAGGAGCGATTAAAAGCGTCAATCGCGGTTAGGTGACCAAGTCCGGTAGCTCATAAACCAAACGCACATAGTCGTTAAATCGACCTAAACACACCTCTGTTTGCCCGGCTAAAGTACAAGGCACTAAACTCACCTCGCCCTGTTCCACCATGTAGATAGCGTATTGATTAAACTTTTTTCCCAACTGCAAGGCCATGCTGCGATCAATAAACACGGCCCAGCTCTTCTCCATATGGGATAAATCTGGCGATGCCCCAATCAGTGCACGATAGGGACTGCCTAATAATTCAATTTCACGTAGAAGTTGGCGGTCGAGTAATCGGTTTTGGCTGGGAGTGAGGAGGGTTGAAGCGGGATTATGGGCGGTAATTACAGCAAAGGAAAAATCACAGGATAATGCTTGAGTAAGCAAAAACAACGGCGTTTGATAATGCTGCCACAAATCTTGAGTCATGTTGTCCATTGGTAGTCTAGTCGAAAAATGAACCCGCGCTAGTTTAACAGAGAGCCTAAAAAATCCAAAGAGGCGTGAACTGGCTCACAAGAATTAAAAATACATTAGTTATACTAATCAATGACTAAAGTAAATATCATGGTAAATCAGCGTCTCAGCCTGAAATTTGTTAACATTTCATTTGTTAACAAATGCCTAAAACGAGTACAATGTCGTCATTGGCCAGTTAAGCAGATAACATTAAGTTTGCTTAATCTTGACAAGGGTTTGTTAGATTCCTCTGCGAAATCACCTTATGCTGGCCAGACATCTTTTAAAATGTGTTCTACATTTGATTTATCATTTAAACATTTTAAAAAAACAATAGTTAAGGAACTATTTTTAACTATTGCTTATCGAAGTTGATACTGGTTACGTTTTATCGTATTACACTTTAAACGTTCACTTATATACATCCTGACGTGTAGCCGTGAAGATCTTCCCTTTGAAGCACAGAGCAGTAAGTGGAAGTATCAACATTTTATGAATATAAGAATCCGATGTAAGTGATTCTTATGGTTAGAATATTGGTTAAAATTTAGGTACTTAATATGCAAAATCCGCACATTCTGATCGTTGAAGATGAAGCCGTTACCCGTAACACGCTAAGAAGTATTTTCGAGGCAGAAGGGTATGTGGTAACTGAGGCCAATGATGGCGCAGAAATGCATAAGGCTATGCAGGAAAACAAAATTAACCTCGTGGTTATGGACATTAACCTACCAGGTAAAAACGGTCTGTTGTTGGCACGTGAATTACGTGAAATCAACAACATCGGTCTGATCTTCTTAACAGGCCGTGACAACGAAGTCGACAAAATCCTTGGACTTGAAATTGGCGCGGACGATTATATTACCAAGCCGTTCAACCCTCGTGAATTGACGATTCGTGCTCGCAACCTTCTGACTCGTGTTAATAGCGCAGGCAATGAAGTCGAAGAAAAGAGCTCTGTAGAATACTATCGTTTTAACGATTGGAGCCTAGAGATCAACAGCCGTTCTCTCGTCAGCCCACAGGGTGAATCTTACAAACTGCCACGTAGCGAATTCCGCGCTATGCTGCACTTTGTTGAAAACCCAGGTAAAATCTTAACTCGTGCCGATCTACTGATGAAGATGACTGGCCGTGAGTTAAAGCCGCACGACCGTACTGTTGACGTGACTATCCGTCGTATTCGTAAGCACTTCGAAAGCTTGCCAGATACGCCAGAAATCATCGCTACCATTCACGGTGAAGGCTACCGTTTCTGCGGTAACTTAGAAGACTAATCTTCAACTTACCGTTTGAACGCCATAAAAAACCAGATCCTAGGATCTGGTTTTTTTATCTCTGCAAAAAAGGTTTTAGCTAAAGCAAACTGGAAATCCAAATTACAACTCAGTGAACTGGAATATTAAGCGCCAGATAAGTATTGAGTGTGTTGTGATTAAACTAAGCAGCGTACTGTTAAATAAATAGGCTTAACTCAGAATCATACAAAATAAAAAAGAGTGAGGACGTTACCCCACTCTTTTAAAAAACGCCACTATGACATAAATACCAGTCTGATATTAATGCCAACCTAATGCTGAGTTATTTGCCGCTTTTAAGCTGTCTATCGAGGAAATCCGCCAGCGAGCGGTATAAGTGATTACGCACTTTCTCACCGCGCATCGAATGCTTAGACCCCGGATAATCAATCATCTGGAATAATTTACCTTCGTCCTGCAACGCCTTATACACGCGAGTACTGTTTTCAAACAACACGTTATCATCCGCCATACCGTGGTACATCAATAGCCCCGACTGGTAGTTTTTCACATAGGGGAACACGCTACTGGCTTCGTAACCCTGCTCGTTATTCGCGGGGTGAGCAAGATAACGCTCAGTATAGTGAGTGTCGTACAAGCGCCAATCGGTGACGGGCGCGCCCGAAATCGCCGCCTTAAAGTAATCCGGCGCCTTAAACAGGCTCATCAAGGCCATATAACCGCCGTAGCTGTGGCCATAAATCGCCACATTATCGCTATCAACAAAGGGCAAGCTGCGCAGATAATCGACGCCAACCTTTTGGTCGTTCACTTCCGCTTCGCCCAAGTGACGGTAAATCACTTGCTCAAACTGAGTGCCTCTGTGGGCACTGCCACGGTTATCCAGTTGAAATACCACATAACCTTGCTGCACTAAGTATTGGGTAAAGTAATCCTGCTCACTCCAGCTATTGGTCACCAATTGCGCATGTGGGCCGCCATAAACGCGTACCACCACAGGGTATTTTTTGTTCGCATCGAAGGGCACAGGTTTAAAGATACGCGTTTGTAAGACTTGTCCGTCTTCCGCTTTTAGCTCTTTAAACTCAGGCAGTTGCCACAGGCCTGCATAGTCATACAGAGGATGGCCGGCTTTGACTTGGTTTTGCTCCACCCACGCCAGATGTTGGCCCTTATCACCGTGTAAACTGATCTGTGGTGGCTGAGATAAACTATTGAAATAATCCAGATACACGCTTTGATTATCGGCAAATACCGGATCGTGCATCCCCGCCTCGCGGCTCACACGCTCAACCTTGCCGCCCGCTAACGGCACTCGATAGAGATGCTTTTCGATGGGGGTATCTTTACGGCCGGTGAAATACACCCAGCCTGCGGTTTCATCGATATATTCCAGCTCATCGACAGCCCAATTGCCCTCAGTCAGTTGCGTCTTCAGCTTACCTTTTAGGTCAAACAAATACAGATGATTAAAGCCGTCACGCTCCGAGGACCAGATAAACGCCGATTGTTGCTTTAAGAAGTGCAGGTCGTTGTTAAGATTCACCCAAGCATCGCTGCGCTCTTTGACTAAGGTTTTCGGCTTGGTCAGCGCATCAAGAGCCACCAGTTGCAGATCCAACTTTTGTTGATCGCGGCTCTGCCATTGAAAGGATAAATGCTTGCTATCGGGCAACCAATCGACGCGAGGCAGATAAATATCCTTGTTTTTATCATCGCTTAAGGTGACCCAATTGATGGCTTTATTATTAAGGGTCACAACGCCCAGTTGGATCTCGACATTGTTTTTACCCGCCGCGGGATAACGCTGCTCGGTAAGCTTAATGCCATCGGCGTAGATTTCATTGCGGGTGACTAACTCAACGCCCGACTCATCGATACGGGTAAAGGCGATGGCCGACTCATCGGGCGCCCACCAGTAACCCGTCATGCGGTCCATTTCTTCTTGGGCGACAAATTCCGCCATGGCATTTTTAATCGCGCCGCCACCGTCTGTAGTCATGGCCTCAAGCTTTTTCGTTGCAAGATTAAGCACATACAGATTTTGATCCCGCACGAAGGATACAAAATTCCCCTTGGGCGATAGGCGCGCATCGGTGGCAAAGCCCTCGCCTATCGGCAGTTGGCTAACGCTGTTATCCGCTAAGGAGAAGTAATACAGATTACCCGAGGCAGGGATCAACAGCGCCTTGCTATCGTCCGCCCAGAAATATTCCATAATGCCGTCGCCATAAATACGTTGGCGCTCGCGGCGGGCCTTTTCTTCATCGGACAGTTCATTGCTCGCCAACTTATCGGCATTCAGCAACAGGCTAGATTCGCCCGTCTTCACATCCATTTGCCAGAGATCGTAAAAGTTCTGGTTGTCTTTACGTCCAGCCAGATAAGTCACCCTTTGGCCATCGGGGGATAATTTTAATCCACGGGGACTCGTACCCGCCAAGGCAGGAGACGCATTCATGCGCTCGATAGTCAGCGGCGTTGTGCCGCCCTCAAGTGCATAGGCGGGGGTAAATATCGCGCTAGAAACCATGGCCAGTTGACTCGCAATCAATAAGGATGAAGCGCCCAACTTCACGGCGCGCAGGGAGGAAGCTAACCCATTTTTAGTCATTATTATTCCTTGGAAGCATATTCGCCTTTAGGTGGCGATTAAAAAACTGCCGCCATTGTGCCAGAGGCCAAGCCTAAATAAAAAGCGCAGGCAATATACAGATACAAATTAGCAGGCAAACTCCTTAAATTAGCTCAATTTTCAAGATAACCAACATCGCCTTGCTGCAACAGATAACGGTAACAACCTAAATTGCGTAAAACCCACAGCAACATCGCTGAAATTGTCGACTAACTGAGTTATTATTCGCGGCAAATAATGAAATTGACCTCAATGTTGAACCCCTAAAGGACCTAACATGCAGACTCTTGCCCAGCACTTAACCTCAAAGGCAGTGAACGAATCCCTCGCGCAACTGATTTTGACCTTAGCCGACACCTCCAAAGCCATCAGCCATGCCGTGCGTCACGGTGCCTTAGCCGGTGTGTTAGGCGCGACCGAACAGGAAAACGTGCAAGGTGAAACCCAGAAAAAACTGGATATCATCACCAACGATATGCTCAAAGATGCATTAAAAGCCGACGGTACAGTGCGCGGCTTAGCCTCTGAGGAAGAAGATCATGTGGTTGAAGTCAGCGCCAATGGTCAATATCTGGTGTGTTTCGACCCTTTAGATGGTTCATCGAATATTGATATCAACTCGCTGGTCGGCACCATTTTCTCCGTATTGCCAGCAACAAAAGGGCCCGCACCACAGGGTGAGTTAACCGAGGCGAGCTTCCTACAATCTGGCCGCAATCAGTTAGCCGCAGGTTATGTGCTCTACGGCCCATCAACCATGCTCGCCCTCACCACAGGCCAAGGCGTGCAACTCTTTACCCTGCACCCAGAAACCAACGAATTTTTACTGACCAACGCGGCCATGAGCATCAGCCCAGACACCCAAGAGTTCGCCATTAACATGTCGAACCAACGTTTTTGGGAAGCGCCAATGCAGACCTATATCGCCGATTTACTGCTAGGCAAAATTGGCCCGCGCGAAAAATCCTTCAATATGCGCTGGATTGCTGCCATGGTCGGTGACGTGCACCGCGTACTTTCTCGCGGCGGTATCTTTACTTACCCAACCGACAATAAAGATCCGAAAAAGCCATACAAGCTGCGTTTAATGTACGAAGCCAACCCTATGGCCCTCTTAGTCGAGCAAGCTGGCGGTAAAGCCTCTACCGGTTATGAAACCATTTTGGATATTCAACCAACGCAAATTCACCAACGCGTAGCGGTTATCCTTGGTAGCGCCAATGAAGTGGATGCTTGCCTAAGCTACCATGGTTTGGATTACAGCGAAGAACCTGATTTAGACTAAGCCGAATCGCTTAAGCTTTGATTTTTTTATGATAAAAGCCACTAACCACAGTGGCTTTTTTATTGTCGCCTAATGCGACATTTGAGTTTTATGCGGCTTTACCGCCGGAGTAATTGCGGCCTTACGGCCGAGGTGGATCAAAGTCGTGGGTCTTCAACCCACACCCGACCAAGAGGGGATCAACAGCAATTCCCTCTTGGATCTCCCTTGCCGCCCCTAGCGAAGTTACATGCATTAACGCTTTATTTATAAATCAGGCCTTGGTCTTATGGATAAATTGCTATCGCTTCCGATGGTACATCCTGTACCCCGAAAGCTAGCCGGT
>NZ_AKZL01000077.1:0-21358 GCF_000282755.1 Shewanella sp. POL2 | reverse complement strand
CGATAAACAAAGAGTTGACTATCTCTATTGATGCAAACTTGGATGATGCCGTAGCAAGGCGAGTGTCCTTTAAAACCGAAATAATCACATTTTCTACCTTGAATTTGCGATGGATAAGACCGAGTTTATCAAACTGGATGAGTTTGAATATGATGAGGAGTTTGACCCTGATAGCTTACTCGAACAGCACGGCGTGAGTGGGACGCAAGCTTCAAATGTTGAAAGCACTCCTTGGAGCCGAATGGCGGACAAGCCCGCGATAAGTCAACATCATACCAATGTGGACGCCGATGATTTACTCGATGAATTAGGGATTTAACTTCTATCTGGTTAAGAGAAAATAAATGCGACTCAGCTAATTATTAGTGAATGCAAAGCTGTGAATAGCGTTAGCGTTTTTTTTGAAGCATTTATTTTCTCTAGTCTGTGTTTTTAGTCACACAATCATAAGCCGCATTATCGTGGTTAAACACCCAGCGTTAAGGTGTGCGGTTAAGTTAGTTTAGCTTTCAATAGGTTAAAGCAGATTAACTCGGTTAACTTGTTAGACAGTTGTAAACCCTTCGGCTATACAAGTCATTAGAACTGTTTTAGTATCCCCCAAAATAATAATTATGGTGACCTCCGTTATGGCATCGAAAGCGACCTCAATTGATATTGCTTATCGTGCTGGTGTATCCCAGTCTACGGTTTCCCGAGCCCTCAGAAATAGCCCGCTTGTCAACTTAGAGACCCGTCAGCGGATCCAAGCAATTGCAAAGGAACTTAACTACAAGGTTGATAAAAACGCCAGTAATTTGCGTACCCAAAATAGCCATACTCTGGCGCTGTTATTGTGTGAAGACCCGACTAATGATGATTCCCTTATCAACCCATTTTTTCTGTCGATGTTAGGCTCAATAACACGGGCAACTGCGCAACAGGGGTATGATTTACTCGTTTCATTTCAACAACTTTCTAGTGATTGGCATGCCGACTACGAAGACAGTAATAAAGCTGATGGCATTATTTTGCTGGGCTACGGCGATTATATGGATTACGAGCAGAAGCTTGAAAAGTTACTCGCTCAGCATACTCATTTTGTGATTTGGGGCGCCGAGCATAACAATAAATCCGTATTATCCATTGGTTGTGATAATCACCAAGGTGGCCTGATAGCCACTGAACATTTGATTTCCCTTGGCCGTAGCGCTTTTGCCTTCTTAGGTGACGCCTCTAGTCATAGCCCAGAATTTAGGGACAGATATTTAGGTCATGTCAAAGCCTTACAAACAGCAGGATTACCAGTGGTGGCTGAGCGGCAAATTTCAGCCATTAGCACCGAAAGTGCTGGTTATGATGCGGCGATGGCATTAATAGAAAAAAGGCTTACGTTTGATGCGATTTTTGCCGCTAGTGATTTGATTGCTATTGGTGCCATTCGCGCCTTAAAAGAGAAGGGGATATTAGTGCCAGAGCAAGTGGCTGTGGTGGGCTATGATGATATTCCTGTGGCAAGTTTTGCTAATCCACCACTGACAACCATCAAACAAAATACTCAGTTAGCGGGTGAGATTTTAGTCGAGAGTTTGCTCAAGCTTATTCGCGGTCAGGCGGTAGGCCCTCAATTGATCCCAACCACCTTAGTCGTTCGCAGTTCCTGCGGGATTGACCACGCATTGCTAGGCTAAGCTGTCTCTGTATTGATTTACGCGATTAAGCCAAGTGTTTGCTAGCACTTGGCTTTTTATGACAAGTTTGGCTGGTGTATGGTGTAAAACTGGTCAACGCTGAGTGGATTAACCTCTGGCATATTGACGCAGAAACTTAGGCACCTCAGCTTTACTCTTGCGCATCACTTTTTGCATTAGACTGAAGGGTGGTTCGGCTATTGCAAAGTCCTGTTTCAGATCCGCTAACATTCGTAGCCATAAGTGTCCCGTCATTTCCGCATCAGCAAGCGCGCGGTGAAAAGTCCCCTCGGTCGGCAGTTGTCTATAGCGTACTAATGTTGCCAGTTGATGATTAATGGCCTCTGGGTACAAGCGCCTTGCCAACAGGAGAGAACAGCCAAACTGGCCGGAATATTGGTGACCAATTTGAGCAAATTCAGCATCAAGAAACCGCTGATCGAATGCGGCATTATGGGCAACCAAATGGTGCTTGCCGATAAACTTGGCAAATCGTGACATTACCTCGGCGCAGGGCGCTGCACGTGACAGCATTTGATTGCTGATCCCGGTGTAATCTTCAATAAAGGTGTTTATCCGAAAACCTGGATTCATTAATTCTGAAAAACGCGCAGTGATTTGGCCCTGTTCAATCAATACCGCCCCAACCTCAATAGCTCGAGCACCTTGACTGGGCGAAAGACCCGAGGTTTCAAAATCGAGGACCACAAGGGTATTAGCGGGCGAGTGGGCGGGTGTTTTAGGCATAAAAGTGACTACTTATTGGTATGGCAATGTTTGTAATATGCGTTTGTTGCATGGCCTATTTCACAGTTGGTGGCATATTAGACTAAACAAAAGTGGCTATCCATCAGATTGTCAAATTGCGATGCAATTTTTACTGGCATAAAGGGTGCGATAAGCGCATTTAGCACATCAATAACCCTTGTATAACAGGATGCTGCATTGATGGACGTCGACTTATACTCCTGTTGATTTTATTCAAGAAAAGAGAAGCAAGTTCGCATCTGTGTATCTAAATCAACATTTAACCAGTGAGTGGTAACGCTTCACGAATAGACCTGCTGCTAAGGGTTATTATCGACGATGTTATTAACGGCTTGGCTATGACGTCATTACTTGATGACTTGGGTTTAGAAACATTCAACACGCCCTAGCAACTTCGCATAAAAATACTGGTGAACATTAAGATTGCTGCTATTACTTTATAGGTAATGTATAGGACAAATGTAACACTCGCCTGTTAGCTCGACTTGGTCACCCCATGAGGTGTGTATGAAAGGTAATTATTTTTAATGTGCTTGAAGATATGGTCGTGGCTCAGTGCGGTATGTCAGTGTGGAACGATTTGTTGGAAAAACATGCTCCTAAGGATCGCGTGTATGTGTCTGCCAAAAGTTATGCTGAGTCGGAGTTATTTAGCATTGTTCAGGACGTGGCTCAGCGGCTTAATATGCCGATACAGGACGTAGTCAAAGCATTTGGCCAGTTTCTGTTTAATGGACTGGCCTCACGCCACGCTGGTGTTGTTGAACATTTTGAAGATTTTACTTCGTTAGTGATGGGGATCCACGATGTGATCCATTTAGAAGTCAATAAGCTCTACCATGAACCCTCATTGCCGAATATTACTGGCCAGCACTTATCAGACAATCAAATTGCGTTAAGGTACTCATCCCCCCGCCGACTGTGTTTTTGTGCTGAAGGATTGCTGTTTGGTGCCGCAGAGCATTTTAAACAAAAGATCCAGATCACCCACGATACTTGCATGCATACTGGCGCCGATCATTGTATGTTAATCATCGAGTTACAACATGACTGACAGCGAAAATCCTTACTACGCAGCCTATCTGCGGGAAAAAAGGGCAAGGCAAGAGGTGGAGCAGTTGCTCGAAGACAGTACCCGCCAACTCTATGAGAAAAATCTGTTGTTACAGCAACAAATCGATCTGATTAAGCAGCAACAACAATCAATTATTCAGCAGGAGAAATTAGCATCACTTGGCACAGTGGCTGCTGGGGTTGCCCATGAGATTAATAATCCACTTGCATATATTCTTTCAAATGTCAGGAGTTTAACCAGCTATGCTCAGGACTTATTGGCGAGTATTGAGCCGGGCAATAAACAACAGATTGATCAGGCTCAGCTACAGTTTATTAAGGAAGATTTGCCTGAGCTGGCAAGCGATACTTGCCAAGGTTTAATGCGTATCAAAGATATTGTTAACCATTTACTCTTTTTTGCTCGAACAGATTCAACGGGGAAGTCTTACATTCAATTAGCCGATGCCCTAGAGTTTACCCTTAAATTATTGCGACCAATGCTTAATAATGTTTTGATAAAAAATGAGATTTCGCATGTGCCTATGGTTTTATTTAATGTTGGCGAACTCAATCAGGTATTAATGAACATTATTGTGAATGCTTATCAGGCCTGTAGTGTGGTCGATGATAGATCTGCTGCAATAGAGCTTTACCTCTCCCAATCCGATACAAACATATGCTTAAGGGTCGTTGATAACGGCTGCGGTATGGATGAGTATACCCTCACAAGAATGTTTGATGCCTTTTATACCACTAAACCCGTTGGGACTGGGACCGGAGTGGGAATGTCTATTGTGCTTCAAATTTTGCGTCAGCACGATTGTACGATTGACGTCGCATCTGAGTTAGGCAAGGGAACTGAGGTAAAAATATATTTTCCAATCGATCCACAAGCGGTTTCAATGTCGTCTAGCGCTAAAATCTAAATAGGGTAGTTTGCTTCGAGATTGATCTTCAGCCCTAATTGATAGGCGTGATCTTGCATAAGAGATGTCATCAACTCGGTATCACGCAACTGAGATAATAAGAGTGGTCGGGCTTCCCATCTTGGTGCATGGCCAGCATCATTCAAATGAGCAAGGTACACACGTTGCTGGCTCTGATGCAGGGCAAAAAAACGCATGTTACAGCGTTCTGCAATTGATAAATAAGGCTCAAAATCAAGCTCATACACTTGCATTGCCTCAAATTCAGACCAACGAATATAGCGTGTGCTTTCATAGTATTGCGCGGGTAACTGCGCCTCAGGCTTGATGCTATCAAATAAATTGATGACATCTTGCATCTGTTGCAGTTTTATCATTGTTTGTTCCATCAACTCCTCGCTCCTTTTTTTTGCTATTTTTATTTATTAATCAATTTGTTAAATGTTAATTGATTATCGACTTATCGCGCCAGAGTCTATCCGCTAAACCTGAGGCGCGCTGGGTAGCTTGCAAGCTAGCACGCTCGAAGACTTGCTGTGTACCTAAACAGCTAAAGTGTTGTTTTGCACGGGTAATAGCAGTGTAAATCAGCTCTTTGGTGAGCAATTGCCACTGAACGAGACTAGGATTTGGCGGGAGCACTAGGGCGACTCGATTAAATTCACTGCCCTGACTTTTATGTACCGTCATGGCGTAACAGGTTTCGTGGCTAGGTAGCCTTGCGGGTAGCACTTTAAGCAGTTCGCCATCGGCTTTGATAAAGTGGGCCATCAGTCGGTCAGCTCTCTCTTCATCCTGCAAAATCAAACCAATATCGCCGTTAAACAGACCTAAGTTATAGTCGTTGCTTTGGATGATAATCGGGCGCCCGAGGTAAAATTCCTGCTGCGGCTGAATAAGTTTGGCCTGTGCTAACGCCTTCGTTACCGCAAGATTAATCCCTTCGACACCATAATCGCCAGTTCGCATGGCGCACAACATGCGATATTGATTAAATTTGGCAATCGCCTCCATGGCGCTTGGCGGGCAAAATGGCTCACTCGTGTGTATTGTGGTGGCGTGCGTTGGTTGTAATAGGCGCAAATAGTCACCGTATTGCTCACAGGCCTGTGCAAGTAGTGCTTTAAGTCCGGTATTACTGCTAGGTTCACTGATTTTTGCTTGAGTTTGGCTGTGATCTACGCTGTGTTCTAGCCAGGTTAATTCGGCCAGCCCTCTTTGCCATACCGCTAAAATGCCCGCGAGATCGGCACGGTTGACTGCGCTGGCCAGCAAGCCAATCCCCGCATCGCCTTTAAATCGATGGCTGTGGGTTAACATACACAGGCTATCGCCAATTTTAGGCTCAGCGTGGATAAAGGGGGTTAAATTAAAGCCCGTGAGCGCGGTTAATTGTTCGGCCTGTGCTTGGCTATAACGCATTTTCCATTCGGTATGTTGAGTCGAGGCTTGCTTAAGTCCGGCGCAAATATCGGCAAGTACGGCGCCTGCCTCAACTGAAGCGAGTTGGTCCTGATCCCCTAGCAATATTAAGCCTGCGTGTTCCGGCAATGCGCTAAGCAGCTTGTACATCATAGGTAAATCGACCATGGAGGCTTCATCCACAATCAAAAGATCGAGCCGTAATGGGTTGCCTTGATGATGGCGAAAATGCGCTGAGTTGGGGATGACACCCAGCAGGCGATGTAAGGTTGATGCCTCTTCCGGTACTTGCTTAAGCGCGGCTAACAGGGCTTGGGTTTCGTGGTTTTGCGCCAGTTCGTTTGTCGCTTGAGCCTGCTTAAGTTCCTGCTCGAGTCTCGCTTTAGAGGCCTTAATGGATTCACTTAAACGGGCGGCCGCTTTGCCTGTCGGGGCGACAAGTCTTATCTGCTTTGGTAACCCTAATTGTTGTAACAACAGCAATTTAGTCACCGTGGTGGTTTTACCTGTACCGGGGCCACCAGTTATCACCGCCAGCTTTCTACCGAGCGCAGTAGCGGTGGCGACCTTTTGCCAATCGATGTTTGCTTCAACGGTGTGGGCTGCGCTTGGAAATAAACAATCCAGTTGCCTGCGTAGTTGTAAAAGTGACTGATTATCCGATGCTAAAGGCTGCGAGGGCGTTAACGAAAGCGCCGTCGCTGATAACCTTGTTAAGGCGCTGGCGACTTGGGTTTCAAAATGATGATAACGCTCAAGATAGAGTCTACCATCCTCAAAAATCAGTGGTTTATTGCTATTTGGTGCTCCAATGGTGTCAAAGTGTTGCAGTGCGTCAATCAGTTCAGTAAGGCTTAAACGGATTTGACAGCGGTTTATCGATTCCGCCATCGGATTGGTTGGCACTATATATTCGAGCACTAGACAAGTATGTTGGGCCGACAGTTGCTGACTCAACAGGGCGCACAGCAGCATAAACAGTGGCTCTTGGGCGTCATTGGGATGAAGACGGGCCATCTCAAGGGCAAAATGGCGATCAAGTGCAGTGATAAGCCGCTCTTTTTCCCAATATTTGAGCAACTCAGCCAGTGGTGCTTTAAGTCTGAGTGCACCTGCATTGTACCAATTGGCTGCAAGGGCTGTGGCGTTATTCATATCGGTGCTATTCATATCGGTGCTATTCATTTCGGTGCAGTGGTTCATGCCATCGCTTCCGTATTATGTTGACTCATATGGCTTTCATCTTGGCTGCGGTTAAACAGCGCATCTAAGGCGAGAATGAGCGCCTTAGGTGGCTTATCGTAGTAAACCCCAAAGCCGGGATACTGAACCGACATTCCCCGTAAAAACAAGTAATAACAGCCGCCGATATGGGTATCGTAGTCATAGTTTTGCAGTCGCATCGCCAAATAACGATGCAGGGCGAGGGAGTAGAGAATGTATTGCAAATCGTACCTATGATCGCTAATCGCCTGCTTAAGCGTGCCATAATGGTAAGCCTGAATCGTGTCGCCTAAATGGTTTGATTTATAGTCGGCGATATAAAACTTACCTTGATATTCAAAGGTTAAGTCGATAAAGCCCTTGAGCATGCCCTGTAATTCATCAAAATGCAGCGCGGTATCGTAACCAAATTGCCCGAGGAGTTGATTAAGCTCTGCATCTCTTAATTGATTTAAAGGCAGGTAAAACTCCATCTCTACTAAGGTGTGCTGTGGCGCGAGCGCGGCTAAACAGAGATCGGGATTGATGAGCTGATTATCCTGCGCCATCAATGCCAGCGGTGCCTGCAATATTTCCATATACCAGTCTTTCAATACGGTTTGCCACTCGGGGGCGATACCATATTGCAACATAGCCTTAGGTAACTCACGCGGTAAATCGATTTCGGCTTGAGTAAAATCAATTAACTCAAGCACTAAGTGCATAAAACTCCCCGCATTGGCGCCGCGCTCAAAGCTAAAGCGATTGAGTAGCGGTAGCTGCGGCATATCAGCGCTATCTTGCCATGAGGATTCACTTAGGCTATTGGCAGGTTCTGCGCCAAATACCGCGCTAACTTCATCATCGGCGCCCGGACTGGCTTTGGCGTGGGGTGCATTTTTGACTAAGCCTGAATAACTGCCTACTCGCCATGGGGTGCGATACTGACGGGTGACATTACGGGCATTTAAGGTGTGGGATTGCATTTCACCCGTGTGCAGCTTGCTATCAGCAATGTTGTCAGCAACACACTCAACGCTGATCGCTTGCGCATTCGACTCGACACTATTAAGTAGCGCCTGTGCCGCATTGTGTAGACGAGCAAAATCACAGTCGGCATCGGTAATGCCTAAAAGGTAACCGATAGCGGTTTCATGCAGTTGGCTTTTGATCCCGGCTTTTAACATCCGGCTATGGTTAGCGATGTACAAATAACACAAATATACGGGGCGGGTGAGCGCCACATAAAGTAGGCGAAGATCTTCGGCTAAGGTTTCTTGCTTTGCCTGCTCCCAGCCTTCGTCTGTGCCTTCAATATCCCATACCAGCTCCTGTGCCCCATCCGCATCGGTTCTGTGATAGAGCATGGGTGTCGGGCGGCGGCGATTATCCCGCGCAAGGCTAACAAAGGGGATAAAACACACTGGGTATTCCAGCCCCTTACTTTTATGGATAGTCACGATTTGCACCAGATTTTGCTCACTCTCAAGGCGAAGCTGCTGCTCATCTGCCCCTGTATTATCAATTAGTTGTTGCTCATACCAATTGAGTAGGGCACTGATGCCATCAATCTCAGTGGCCTTTTGCTGCAACAGCTCGGCTAAGTGGCGAAAATCTGTTAGTCGCCTCTCGCCATTGCTCGCCTCATCGGGCTCTTCGCTATCTTGGTCGGCAGTGGCTGTAAAGCTGGGTGTTTGCAGTAGCCGTGCCACCATATGGGTAGCGTTGGCTAAGCTCAGCAGCGCCGGCATAATGCCGCGCTTTTGCCAGATCTGATGTAGCGCAAAAAACTGCTCGAGCAGCATTTGGCGCTGCTCTTCATCTTGGTTAAAGGCATGAATTTGCTCGGCGCTATAGCCAAGTAGCGCGGTGGCGAGAGCGCTGCGCAGGGCGCGCTCATCCTTGGGACTGGCCAATGCGCGCAGAATGAGCGCCATTTCACGCGCTTCAACGGTATCAAACACGCTATCGCGGCTTAAAAAAGACCGCGCCAATCTGGCGTTTACTGAGCGCCGTTTTCATGACCGCAGCTTCGTTTCTATCCCGCACTAAAATGGCAATATCTTTGGCAATTAACGGCCCTTTTGGCGTATGGCATTGTCCATTGGCGGCCTCTGTGAGTAAACGGGTGATCTCGGCGGCGGTATCTTCGGCCAAGGTTTGTCTGGCGCTGGCTTTATTCAGCCCCGTTTCGCCCTCGCGTAACAGTTTTAACCGCAGTGCGGCACTATTGGCTGTACTTTCGACTAACTGTTTTGTCGCCGCACTGGCGGGTGTTTTTACCCTGTCAAAGGGAATCGATTGGCTAATAAAAGGATTGGGATGCTGGGCAAATAGATGATTGACTCCCGCCACCAGATTACGACTGGAACGATAGTTAGTGTCGAGAAAATAGTGCGCCTGGGTTTGCCTGCGCGCCTCGATATAGGTGTAAATATCGGCGCCGCGAAAGGCATAAATTGCCTGTTTAGGGTCACCAATCATCAGCAGGCTTAATTTGCTATCCGTGCGAGCCTTGGGTTCGACAGCCGTCGAATTTTGCGCTTCAATCCCCAAACGGGTTTGATAAATCCCCGAGAAAATCGCAAATTGCAGAGGATCCGTATCTTGGAACTCATCGATTAAGGCCACGGGGAAGCGACTCGCCACAGCCTTAGGTAAAGTGTCTGGATTGGCCTGCATCGCCGCTGCCAAGGTTGTGAGCAGGTCATCGGGTGTCAGCACATTTTTCTGCTGTTTTTGCTTGGCAAAGCGCTCGCTGATCCCTTGTTTGGCGCTATAGAGAAATGCGGGTTTAATCGCGTTAATCAGCGCGGCTAATTGCTCCATATGGTCAAGCAGTGGTGCTTCACTGGCACTTGGGAGTACACCGCCTTTATTGAGCTTAAGCTCTGAGAGTGACAAGGCCTCAAGCACTTTTAGCGGCGGTAAGCCGTGACCAAAGGCGATAAAGTTGTCCAATTGGTCGAACATTTCCGCCAATTTGGGGTAATTGTCGCTCGCTTTACCAAAGCGCTGGCCATTAAGCGGCAGGCTATGAAGTAACTCTAACAGCGCGTCGCGGCCACGCGGCCAGGCGAGTTTAAAGCGCTGCACACTCTGGCTTAAGGACTCAGCCAAACGAGTAAAGGGCTGCACGGGTTTAAGCGGTTTTGCCTCACTGGCACCGAGCAAGGCTCGAAGCTGCTTGACTAAGCCATCGGGATCGCCAAATTCGCTGGCAATAATCTGGGCTAAATATTCCGGCAGCGGATAGCAGGCTTCACGCCAAAAGTCCCGTACCGCATGGTGCAAAAACTCGCTGTCGTCTAAGGTAAAATCTGACTCGAACAGTAAAGAGGATTCGAAGGCGAGATCGGCTAAGATCCGTTGGCAAAAACCGTGAATGGTAAAAATCGCCGCTTCGTCGAGGGATTTGAGCGCTAAGTCGAAGCGTCTTAGGGCGATGGCGCGCTCCGATTCTGGGGTTTTATCGTACAACGCCTGTACAAAGGGATCGTTAATTTCGAGCCCTAAGAAACACTTAAAAGCCACTTGTATACGGCGGCGAATTCTGTCCCGCAGCTCCTCGGTGGCGGCATTGGTGAAGGTTACTACCAGAATTTGTTCGCAACTCAGTGGTTCGCTTAAGCCATCCCCAAGCAGTAGTCGCAGATACAAGCCCGAAATCGTATAGGTTTTACCTGTGCCCGCACTGGCCTCTATCAATCGGCTACCACCAAATGGCAGGGTGAGCGGATCTAACGGCAGCGCCTGTGATGTAGTAGGAAGTATCATATTGTTTGATAGTTCACTCATTACTGCGCTCCCTCTGATATTGCGGCTTGTGGTTCTGCATTGAGTACAAACTCCTCAAGTTGGGCGAGGGTGTCTTTATGGTACAAGCTCAGCATGGGTCGATAGATCTCGTTGGCCAGTTTGCCAAAATTTGCTTCGGTAAAATCCTGCGGAAACCGAAATAGCCGCTGGTAATGGGGATCGGTGCCTTCGCCAAGCTCACCTTGTTCGTCCAGCCATTCGCTTTGCGCCGCCTCGAGCCGCACACTGTGTTGACTATCGTGCTGGCCATCAAGTTGACTGGTTTCATCCTCTTTGATCTCTGCACTGGCGTAGGCAAGGGAGGTTTTGGGCATAAAACACAGCGGATGCAACTGTCCCTGATAAAAATACTGTAACAAGTGAGCCAGTTGATCATGGGCCTGCTTTGGCGCAATCGGCGAGAGGGCGTGAAAATGCCCCATATCGAGGAGATAGCTAGGTTGTAGATGATCGCTAGGCTGAGTTAGTCCTGCGGCCATTAAACATAAATGGCGCAGATACAGCGCTAAAATATCCCGCCCATGGGCACTGCCAGGGCGACAACTGACCAAGCCTTTTGGACTGATATCATCAATGCGACCTTCGAGGAGCACGCGCTTTACCGACACCTTAGTCGTTGCAGCGCCGTGAGATAGAGGTAACTCAAAGGCGAGCCGAATATCCGCATGGTGCGGGGGGACATCGCCACGCATAAATAAGGTTCTGCCGACAAGCGGCGCGATATCATGGCTATATTGGCGTAGCAGCAGATCATCAAAGGGCTGCATGGGTAAATTACCACTGGCTTTTAAGCGTTGTAATAGTTCGCTACTGGGCTGCGCCTGTCCTTGTTCAAGAGCGTCTTGTTCGAGCGCATCATCGAGCAACCTTGCCTGTAACAGATAACGCTCAAGCGCATTGAGGCTAAAGGGCTCATCATTATCATCCGCTTGAATATTCAGGTTTAAATCAACCTTTAATGTGCGGTTAAAGAAATATTGCGCGGGATTACGAAAGAATCGGATAAAAGCGGAGATATCAACATGGTCTTCTTCACTTAGTGGCTCAATATCTTGTTGAATATCACTATCCCCAATCGTGTCATCTTCGAGCACGATCAGCGTGTTGGCATCAATAAAACGACGCTGGAGTGACTGTGTGCTGATATCCGGTGGGCACCATTGCTGGCTGTAACTTTGTTTTATCGCCTGCGCGTGCGCCTCTGTTGACTGATACAGTTTAGGATCAAAAGGTTGCAGTGGCTGGTGGCTTATGATGGTCTCAAGCAATGCCTGTTGGGCGGCTTCATTACCCACGGCTGGAACTTCTGCTGTAAGCGATTCTGGCACATAACACAGCTGGCAATATTCAATCAGTTCGGAGACTAACATAGAGGGAATGCGCTCCGAGTTATCCCGCTCACTGCGGCCAATATAGCTGATGTAAAGCTGTTCCCGTGCCGAGAGTAGTGCTTCTAAAAACAAGTACCTATCGTCTAATCTGCGGGAGCGATCGCCTTTGCGTGCACCAAAATGTGCCATCAAATCAAAGCCCACAGGATGTTGCATGCGCGGATATATGCCATCATTCATGCCGAGTAGGCACACCACCTTAAACGGAATCGAGCGCATCGGCATTAAGGTACAAAAATTTACACTGCCCGCCAGATAACGCTGGCCAACCCGTGACTCGGTTAAGCGCTGATTAAACCATTGTGCGAGTACTTCGATGCTTAAGTTCAAGGCGTTTGAGTGTAAGCCGCTTTGGTCTAAAAAATTGGGGTTAACGTCGTATGCCGTTGTATAGCTGTCAGCAGGGCTGGCGGCCAGTAACTCTTGCTCTAAGGTGGCAATGGCGTCGCGGATTTCCTGTAACTGCTCACGCTCATCCTCATCGGGGGCGTAAAAAGCATTTAACAGTTCAGTCAGTTCCAATAAACGCTGGCAAGGCACTTGAGGCTGGGCTAATTGCAGTGTGGTTTCATCGAGGACTTCAATAAAGTTCAACAGTTTGCCAAGGGCCTGCGCCGATTGGCCTTCCACCCCTGATACCACTAAATAGCTCGGCGCCTGTGGGCTTGCTTGATACAAGGGGGCATCGTCCCTTAAGGCATAGCCCAAGATTAACCGTTTGATGCCAAAGGCCCAGGAGTTTTGCTCAAAGGCAGGCACGCCCTGTTTAACACGGCTTTGCTCATCGCGCCCCCAACGCACACTGGCTTCATCTAACCAACGGCGGATCAGTGGTAGCTCGTCTTCTTCGAGTTGAAAACGCCGTAAAATCGCTGGCACTTCTAGGATGCTTAAAATATCGGTCAGTCCGAAGCGACTCTGATTAATATTGAGTAAATTCAAAAAGCTGTTAATGAGTGGCGATTCCTGCGCCGCACCGCGGTCGGCAATGGCGTAGGGGATATATTCGAGCCCCTGTTTGGCGGCAAACACCGCATCGATATAGGGCGCGTAGGCGGCGACATCTGGCATCATTACCACAATATCTTTGGGCGTGAGTTGGTTGTCGCGATCCAGCAGGTCGAGTAAATGATCGTGTAAGGTTTCGACTTCGCGCAGTGGGCTGTGGCAGCTCTTGATTTGAATCGAATGGTCGCTGTTTTTTAACACTCTTCGATTGGCAACGTCTTGATATAGCTCGGCATCAGGCCCGAGTACGCGGTCGAGGGTTTGCATTTCTAAGATATCGTATTGCACGCCCGCCAGCATGCTGGCGTTGCTATCCGGATCGTTAGGATCGCCGCAGGGCTCGCAGTACACATCGTCGCCAAAATCGCAGTGTTCGGGCGGTAGTTCGAGCAGCATATCGAGTAATTCGCGGCCCATTTTGCCATTGTTGGCAAGCAGCGGATTGCCGACCTCGAGTTTATCTTCCCATTGCTCGGCCAATTGGCGTTTGCCAGCATATTGCAGTGCCATTCGCGCTCGATGCCGAGGATCGATAATATCGCCCCAATAATGCTGGCAGGGGCTGAGGTTAAGGATGATGACATCAATTCGGCCCGCGAGCTGGTGGAGCACGTCAATGGTTTGTGGAGCCATAGACGAAATGCCAAACACAAATAAACGCTCAGGCAATTTGGCAATGGAATGGGTGCTATCAGCCAGCGCGGCAATTAAATCCTGATGTAAATTGGCCCTGTGGTAATGGCTTTGACGCAGTTCGTCACGGTTGAAGGCAATCAGCGCCCGCCAAAGAATAGGTTGCCAGCGTTGTTCCTCATTTAATTTGAGTGCATCGAGTGGTTCATTGGCTTCCCATGCGGCAATCCAGTCGGGGCGGTAAACTAAATATTGGTCGAAGATATCGGCGATACGGCCGCAGAGCTGATAAAGCTTAATATTATCGGCGGCGATTGAGTTTGACGCTTCAAGTTGATTATTTGTTGTGCTCGAGTCGGGGCTGCTTGACTCCATATGACCTAAATAATGCCGCAGTGGCCCAAAGGATTCCTCCTCAAGTAGGCGAGGCAGTAGCTGCATTAATTTCCAGGTCATTGCCGCTTTAGTAAAGGCGTTTTCCTTGGGGACATTGGGGAGTAAATCGTGGCACAGTTGCCAAATAAAACTGGAGGGCAAAGGGAACTCAAGCGCGGCGGCAATGCCATTTTGTTTTGCAATTTCAAGGCGTAACCAAGTCGACATCCCAGGGCTTTGCACCAAAATATGCTCGCTTTGCAATAACGCCGTGCCGGGTAGTGGTTGGCGCAAATATGCAGCGAGATGGGCACAGAGCACTTCCATTTGGTTGGATTGGATTAACTTCAGCATATTCGACTCACGATTTGGGATTGCTGTTATGCATAGCAAACGGGCTTGGCAATTCTATGTGTTTGATTTATAAGATTCAACAATCTTGTCTGTCCGCGGTCTATCCTATCTATTTTAACTGTTTACTTGGGCCAAATAGCAGCCAGTTGAGGGCTTTGGCCGCGGCATTAAAGCGCTTTAGCGCCACTTGATAGTCGTTATCCGCCAAGTTTTGGTATTTCAATGCGACGTAGCTTTGGGTGAACATGTCAAACTCACGACAAAACAGAGGGGATTGCTGCTGGTGCGTGTCAATAAGCTGCGCTGCAAAGGCGTTCGGGCCTAAGTGGGCTGGGCGGGCGATGCCAAATTTACTGAGTCGCTGGCAAATGCGTTGGTACTTAGCGCTGATGGGATCTTGTTCTCTTTTAAAGCGAAATAGCCCTACGCTGTAGGCGATATAGAGGCCAATAAGCCCAATACACACACTCATAAACATTGCGACTTTGGCCTTAGTGACTTCTCCTAAAATACCGCTTAGCACTTTGTTCTGCCGTTCTTGATTAAAACCGAGCACCCACAAACTCCAGTAATAATCAACGCTAGCAAAGCGTTGCCTCAACTCGTTGAGCCAAGGCATAGATTTAAATCGTAAACTGCTAAAAGGGCTTTCTTGCAGGTAACTTTGCTCAGGGGAAAACTCGGCATCAAAGCCTTGTTCAATCCGATTAGGTGCCACCATGGCGGTCGGATCAAAACGCACCCAGCCTTCATTCTCGAGCCACACCTCGGCCCAGGCGTGGGCCATGTATTGATACACGCTGAGGTAATTGGCCTGTGGGTTGTATTCGCCTCCTTGATAGCCTGTCACCATCCGTGCTGGTATGCCGCTGGCGCGCGCCATAAAAATAAAGGCAGAGGCATAATGGGCGCAAAAGCCAGCTTTGTTTTCAAACAGAAAGTCATCGACTTGCTGGCGGCCAATCGGTGGGGGCGTGAGGGTATAGAAGAACGGCTGTTGATTAAAATAGCCCATCATAGCCCAAAGTCGCTTATGGGGTTCTGGATATTTAGTCTTAAATTCAGCGGCGAGTTGGCGCGCTCGGGGATTGCTGTCCGCTGGCAGATTGAGGTTTATTTGTCGCTGTTTGGCACTTAAGGTGAGATCCATTTTCGCCTGTGGCCACGAACTGGCATTGTAGCCCATTCGTTGATCGACATTACGCAGCGCATAGAGCCGATAGTCGGGCAAATTCACCAGCTTATCATCTTGGCTGTAGGCCACATCAAGGCCAAATAGCCAAGGTTGATGACTGGGTTCGGCAATCACTTGGTAACGGTAAACCCTTGGTTGGCTATTGCTGGTACTGTTTTGTGTTTTTGGCGTTAACGAGGGCAACTGCCGCGCAGGATCTGGCCTTGAGGGCGGAAAGAAAAACGCATCCTTTTGAATTTGTTTGATACCCGCATCTTGGCGCCATGTTAAGCCGTCATAATCTTCCAGCACTAGGGCGCGCCAGTAGAGTTCGGCTTGCGTGGGGCTGGCATCGGTAAAACTCACCCTAAATGCCAAGGCCGATGAGCGAGTGAGTTTACTGATATCGCCCACGGCAAGGGAGTCCGAGAGCCCGGTTTGGGCTTCCTTCACATTGGGCACAAGCCAAAGCGGTGCAAAACGGGGCAGCACCAAAAAAAGTAATAACGCTAAGGGCATACTTTGCAGCAATAACTTAGCCCCAATCCATGCCGTGTGTTGCCAGCGATGTTGGCTTTGGTAGAGGGTGACCAGTACGCAGGTATTGATAATCGTGACGCCAATAAGGTGCACGGTATTGAGCATGGATTGGTGGTCAATAAAGGTGAGGGCAATTAAAAAATAGCCGACAATCACGACGGCTCTTACATCCCTAACACTTCGCATCTCAATGTATTTTAATGCATAACCTAAAATGAGCAGGTTGACTAAAGCGTTTAATAGCCCAATTGTGCCCGAGACCAGTGCCAGCGTGATTGCCGCGCCGATAGCAAGGCTTGTGACAAGATAACGGGGAGGTTTAGCGACTTTGCCGACATAGATACCAATGCGCCACAGCAAGCAAATGGCGCAGATCCCAAGGGTCCAAGGGGTGGTTTTATCAAATAACGGGCTGAGCACTGCTAAATTGGTGAGCAATAGCCAAAACAGGGTTTGACGACTGATATTATCCCCAGTTTGAGGTCCATTAGCGCGATAGGCATTTAGCTGAGCTGCACTTTCAGTGGCCATTGCACTAGTCATTGATTTGAGGCTCATAGGCGATCCTCAACATGTGATGCTGTTTGAGTGCTATGCCTGTGGGGAGGAATATGTGGCTTATGACTAAATCCATGATTAACAGATAATTTGTCGCTTGTATCTTGCGTTTGTGTATGTGTTCCATAAAGCGCCAGTGCCCGTTGGCAGGCGATTCGGTGCGAGTTACCGAGGGCGGGCGCCAGAATAATATCTTCCCCATTAGGCTGTTGCAGCCAAAGGCCAAAATATTGCTCAAGCTGACTTAAGCGGTTCACCTGCCAGCTTAATTGGCTGAGTTGCTGTTCGAGGTGCGTAGGATCAGGGGCTAATTTTAACCAGACCGGATCACCTTGAGGCTGTTCAAACTCCTTGGTTAACATGCCACGCCCTTGGGCCCATTGTTTCCATGCCACTTGCTTTAATGACTCACCGAGCACATGGGGTTTAAGGCCTTTATATTCATCAATGCCAGCAATATATTTGCCTGCTCGCTCAAGCGGTTCGTCCTGTCCGGATTCCGTTGCGGCTTCAAGTTGTAAGGGGCTTTCAAGCGGCTGGGCATAGACAATATGGGCGTTATCAAGGTCGATATGCGACCATGCACGGCAGAGTCCTAAAGGGTAGGTGGATTCAATCTTCAGCCGTCCAGCGGAGACTATTCCACGCTGTTGATTTGCAAACGACACTAGCGCTTGCTCGTCCTGCGTGCCAACGTGTTTGACTAAATAACCTAAATTATTCGGATAATTTAGGCTGATATGATGGCTGCTGTGGTTTGAGTTAAGCAAAATAGGAAAAGTGATCGTCTCGCCCGCATACACCTCCGGCGGCGTGAGTGCCCGTAGTCGTAGCCCTGCTAAGTTTTTGTAACTATAGAGAATGCAGGTATTGAATAAGCTGAGCAGCAAAATACTCAGGCCAATCACGAGATTGTTCTGATAGTTAGTACCAAACAAGTACAGTAGCAATATCAGCCCCAACCAAACAAACCCAAAGCCACTGGGCAGAATAAAGATACTGCGATGGCTTAAGGTGAACTCAGAACTGGGCGGCATGCGCCTTGCCAACCAGCGCTGCCAAAAAGCAGAAAACACGCGTTTCACACTGTCCTCATCTTCTTATCAATATTCACATTTAATGGCTGATTGAGCCGTTACATGATCGGATTCACACCTGCGAGGATCCGCTCCGAGAGCGCTTCTCCCTGTAATTGACTGCTGGTGCGCAGTCGATGTTCGGCCACGCTGCAAAACACCGCCTGCACATCTTCGGGCACTAAATAGTGTCTACCTTCTAAAAATGCCCAAGCCTTGGCTGCTTGTAACAGGGCTTTGGTTGCCCGTGGCGACAGGCCAATGGCGTCCGTTTGGCTGCGAGAATCATGGATTAAGGCCAAAATATAATTAAGCAGCGCATCGGATGCACTGACCTTATCGCATTGCTCCTGCAATTGGGTTAACGCCAAAGGGGTTAAACATTGCGGCAGATTATCCAGAGTTTGCGGCGTTTGCACAGTTTTGAGCATCGCAAGCTCGGCATCGTGGCTGGGATAACCAATGGAAATCCGCATCATAAAGCGGTCGAGCTGGGATTCGGGCAGTGGGAAGGTGCCTGATTGCTCAGTCGGGTTTTGCGTAGCAATCACAAAAAATGGATTGGGCAATCTGTGGGTAATACCATCGACAGAAATTTGCTGCTCGGCCATGGCCTCGAGCAAGGCGCTTTGCGTCTTAGGACTGGCGCGGTTAATCTCATCGGCCAGCACCATCTGCTTAAAAATCGGACCTGGATGAAACACAAATTGCGCTTGGTGTTTATCAAAAATCGATACCCCGAGAATATCGGCGGGCAGCATATCACTGGTAAATTGAATGCGTTGATAACTAAGGCCGAGGCTCTGGGCGAGGGCATGGGACAAGCTGGTTTTGCCCATACCGGGTAAATCTTCAATTAATAGGTGCCCACGGGCGAGAATACAGGCGAGGGCTAAGCGAATTTGCCGTGGCTTGCCCAATAAAACCTGTTCAAGTTGTTGTAATAGTTGGCTTAAACCAGAATGTGCCACTGGAGACTCCTTGTGCATGGATGAGGTCATTCGCTCTACCACTATGGCGGAATATGTTGCGCTTAGCCAGTCGCTTTTACTGTAAAATCAAACGGCTTAGTGAGATTCCTATTGTCCACAAAGAGGTGAGCCGAAGCATTCGATTATCTGCACACTGTATGATTTGAGGCTGAAAAGCGTTACAAATGAGCTCAATAGAATTTGTTAGTGGAAGAATGGTTGTTTAGCGTTAAGTTCTTTTAGCTCGAATTTACAGGCGAGCCGCGGTATTTGCTCGCCGACGCGGTGAATAGAAACCTTAGGTTTCTAAGCTTATGAACGAGAGCTATGGTCGTTCTCATGCGTCCCTGCATAGCACGACATTCAGGCGTCCTGCCTATCAGATGGCGAACTGGCCGTTAAACACGGATGTTGTGAAAGTCCATCCGTGGATGCCGGGCCACCCGTCTGATGTAAATGGGTTCACGAATGCCTCGATGGCATTCCATTATCCATATCCAACTCGGTATTAGTACTTCCTGTATGTATTCCTGGACTTTCGCAACCGCAGTTTGCCCTAACTAAACCCACCAACTAAATATACCAACGGCTTAACGTCGTTGGCAGTCCACGCAAATGATTCTGCACTGTGGTAAACATATCGATCATTCGATGGTGATAAGTGTGATTTTCCATCAGCGTAGCCAAACCGTGTGCTGCAACAGCTTGTCTTTCGGCATCGTGTTCAAGGTAATACTCACATATTTCCATCAAATCTTGCGTATCTCGAAAAATCACTAAGTCCTTACCATTTGAGAACAGTTGATGCAGATCTTGCTTTTCATTGGTGAGCAGAAAACCACCACAACTTATGACATCAAACACTCGCAGTGGCAAGCCGTATTCCACAAAAGAGCGAGCTAAATTGATATTGATTTTGGCATGTTTGAATATTTTTGGCATCAGGCTGTAGTGGTCAGCGTAACCCGCATATCCCTTCGCAAATGCTTGCCATTCGTTGTTACCATAAACTCGAATTGGTAAGCGCTGTTCTAGGGTATGAATTAATTCAATTCGTTCTCGCCACGAATGCTCTCGTCCCAATAAGTAGGCCAACTTTTCTGCGGTCGTGAGATGGTGATCACCAACTAAATGGTAGCCCGATTCCTGTCTAATGGAGGCTATCAAGTCTTCACTAATCTGTTCGGCTAGCTCGAAAGTGTCACTGGGAGTATTTAAGCTTTCAATCAAGCTGTTACAGCTAGCTAATGTCGCTGTGGTTAACTTGGGCATAATGAATGAGTGATATTCAGTTTTGGTTAGATTGCCTACTAGGACAATATCATTGGCCAGAGACGTATCGTCTTCATGTTGCAAAACTTGGTTTATCCGCGCTAAGTTAGCGGCGACTGGCAGGTGATATACCTGCTTCACACCTTGGTCTCTCAGTCGTTGAGCAACGGCAACATCGTACATAAAAGTGAAACTGCAGGAATTATTAATCGCTTTATCGTAAACGGAGTAACAGGGCGTATCGATTACCCAAGCGAGATAAGGAATTTTGAGCAGTTCACACGCTTCAGAAACATACTGGTTAAAGTTGATGGTAAAAACATAATCGGGCCTATCCGTCATGATCCTCATGACGTTTTCTTTTATTGGCATATAACTGACTAAAAAGCCAAGATTGACCAACGCATCGACACAATCCTGTGCCACCACAGGATGCTCAAATACTATGATTCTGGCAGCATTAGTATTGCTTGGTGTGTCATCCATGATGTGGTCTCCTGATATTAATCGTTGTTCACCGAAGCGAAATTTACAGCGTTATTCAAGCTAAATCATTCGGTTATTGCGAAGTCACTATACGATTAATTTAGCTATTTTTAAACCGCATTCATCAACTTTCAAACAAGCTGCCATTTTAAATCAACAACATAATGCACTTTCTGTTTGCCTACAACCTGCTCGGGCTCAAATGGTTTGAGCGAGAGCTATCAAACGTCGCGAGAACTGAACCTGAGGCAATAAGTTGAACTAATTTATTCAAAAATGGTGTATTTCAGAAGTGGCAAGTGAGCCCATAGTGCATGAAAGGTACTAGGCGATAATTATTTTCGAAGTGATATAGATCAGTTGCAATGAAAGTGCTGGCAGCTTGCCGCAAAGTGCCGTCCTCGCTTTTCGAGATGTTCGCAGTAATCGGTCAGTTCTTGCAAGGTGCCCACTGGACCATGAAATAGCTTGCCAAATTCGGTTGTCAGCTTGAGCCAATTGTCATGGGGAATATTTAATCTGTTCAGTAACTTACCGCTATTTTCACTGATGCATCCACGTTTATCATTGCGAATGATTCGGCCGGTATCATCCACCAATTGAAGGTAATCCGTTAAGGAAAATGCAATGCCATTGGGTTGGTTGTCGCACTCATT
>NZ_AKZL01000076.1:0-21384 GCF_000282755.1 Shewanella sp. POL2 | reverse complement strand
CATCATTCATGCCGCGGCCTGCCCGTAACATGTCTTCGACCATGGCATCGACTGAGTCTTCAATCCCAGCCTGCTTCTGTAGGACAGAACCTGCTACCGCCATCGCACCGCCGTTGATGGTCGAGTTGCCACCAAAGACAGGCATTTTATCGATAATCATCACGCTCACACCGGCCTCTCTGGCTTGCAGCGCTGCTGACATACCAGCAAAACCGCTGCCAACAACCAGCACATCCACTATTTCATCAAAGCTGACAGGGGCCGAATCACAACTTGCTGTGGCAGGCAGCGCCATACTTGCCCCCAGCCCTGCGGCTATGACCATGCCTCCCTTTAGTAACTGGCGACGCCCCGCATTAATATCTTGGGTTTTACTCATGCTGATTTCCTTCAATAATCACTGGAACTTGTCAGCATGAAAGTGCAGGTGCTGTGCCAAGCACCTAAAAGGAGGTATTTAAGTGGTGAATTTTGATTGCAGGCACAAAATCACGAAATATAAAGATCTACAATCACGATACTTAGTGATCAACTTGAAATATCAATGGAAAAACACTTTTATTACGAATCAACCCTAAGGCTCTGTAGTAGTCTGCAACTGGAGAAATCCCTACAGAGCTACTTTGAGTTTATTCGGGATGAACTGCCCATTGATGGGCTATTTGTGAACATTTTCCGCAAACAATTTAATGATATACAGTTTATTGCCCATGTAGATGACACCCAATGTTGTACGCTCGATAAGCGTGTCCAAATTCCTGAAAAAATGGCGCAATACTTAGAAGATCCCGAGCGACCAAGGGTTAGAATTGTTAATGATATTGAGCATGATCCTGTTACTGCATTAGTCGCACCTCAGGTGATTAAAGATATTCGGTCACTGATTATCCTGCGAATGTCGATAGAAAATACTCATCTTGGAATTGTTGGCTTTTACGCCAAAACGACAGGGGTATTTAGACCACGCCATGCCGACTTAATCGCGCCGCATATGCAGAACTTAGCGCTGATCACGGCGCTAAATTTAAGGGATCGAAACTTACTCAAAGAAAATGAAGCGCTCTCAAAACAAAACGTCAGTCTGCGCCGCACTTTAGATATTCAAAATGGCGTGGTTGGTGCCAATTCGGGCCTAAAACAGGTGATGCAGCAGGTGCAATCCATCGCCAAAATCAACACCACAGTGTTAATGCTGGGAGAAACCGGCTGCGGTAAGGAAGTCATCGCCAACGCCATTCACGAGCTGTCTGAACGTTCGGGTAAACCTTTTATCAAGGTTAACTGTGGCGCTATCCCTGATACCTTGATTGACTCCGAGCTTTTTGGTTATGAAAAAGGCGCATTTACAGGCGCCGATTCGCGCAAAATTGGTTACTTCGAACAAGCCAACGGCGGCACAATTTTCTTGGATGAGATTGGCGAGCTACCGCTTTCAGCCCAAGTTAGACTACTCAGGGTTCTACAAAATAGTTGTATCACCCGTGTTGGCGGCCACGATGCAGTGCAACTTGATATTCGTATTATCGCGGCGACCCACAGAAACCTTCAAGCTATGGTGCACAGAGAAGTGTTCCGTGAGGATCTCTGGTATCGACTAGCGATTTTCCCCATTGAGATCCCGTCACTCAGACAAAGACGCACAGATATTCCTCTGTTAGTGCAACATTTTGTCGAGCAGCTCAGTGCCAAGTTTAATTTGCCGCAGTTACCAAGGATTGCACCAGAACAGTTGAATATCCTCAATCAATATGGCTGGCCAGGCAATGTGCGCGAACTTATCAATGTGCTTGAGCGCGCCATGATCCAGCATCCTGCAGGCCCGCTTGACTTTCGTTTTCTGGTTCCACAACACTGTGAAGAAGTGAAAACCCCATCAAATCAAACCGTGATTATCGATCCAAGCCATGCTAGCGATAAGTTAGTACCGCTGGATGTGATGACCAAAAAGTACATCAACCATGCCTTAAGGATCACGGGGGGTAAACTCTATGGCCCGGGCGGTGCCGCTGAATTACTGGATATCAATGCTAATACCCTGCGCAGTAAAATGAAGAAGTTAGGGATTGTTTAACTCTTTGAGTAGAAATGGATAGTTATAATAAAGGCCACAATCTGTGGCCTTTGATTTATGCTGCCGAATTAGTCGCTCAAGTCATTGAACTTAGAAGAAATAACGAATACCCACGGCGTAGTTGTTATCTTGTAGGTCTTCGTAGGCTTTATCGTCCATATCGCTGAAATCGATTTTGGCCTCGGCATACATGATAGTGTCGCGGCTATAGCGATAATGGAGGCCTAGCACGGCAAACTGACGGGTCCATTTACCTTGAATTGCCGTGTTTTCATCGGTATCCAAATCCTGGTAAGTCAGCAGTAGGCTAGGTACGAATCCGTTGTCATAGTGGTAGGCGACGATAAATTCAGCACCAGTTGAGTCGTACAGTTCGCCCCCCACTAACTCGTTTTGCTCACTCTTATGGGCGTTAAAACCAACATACAATCCCTTAGCATCACGACCCGGTGCATATTGATAGAAACTGCCGTATTGTGCGCCGATACCGATGATTTGGTTGGTGTTGTCTACGTCTTTACCCGCAAGATTGCCAGTGAAGTCGCCACGGTTAAAACCTGCTAACACCTTAAATTTATCAGTGAAATAGTAAGTCGCACTCGCACCATAGCTTGGGTCGAAGCTCAGCTCAGAACCATCGTTTAAGGCGTGACCCTGGTTGTCATAAATTGCTACATCGCTATTTTGCTTAGAAGCGTATTGCACCGCGATATGTAAATTGCCAAAAGTATTACGGTATTGCAGCGCCGCATCGGCACGTCCAGCCCCCGTTAACCCACCATCACCGAAGGTATAAGCACCGACCGACCAGCCAGTAAACGCATTGAGCACATCCGTGGTATAGGCCACATCGTAGTAAGCTCCCCACTGCTTACCAAAGCTGAGGGTGCCCCATTTGTCGTGCGACATGCCAACATAACCTAAGCGGTTAAATAGGAAATCTGAGGTTTTTGAAGCGGATAATTGGCCGCCACCTTGGCCTTGGGTATAAATTAGACCATCGTCGCTGGTGACCATATTAATACCCCATTCAGTATGGGCAAAGGAGCGCCAGCCGTTTTTCTCTTGGCGGTCAAAACGAAATCCCACCCGGGAAAAGTTATCGATAACTGAGGTTTCATGACCATCATTTAACGCCGCAAAGCCTAACCACCCCATCATATTGACGCTATTGGTTTGATCGTTATACAACTCGACCGCATGAGTTGTACCTGTGAATAACATCGCGGGGATCATCACTGCAAGCAATTTCTTTTTCATATCATCTATACCTATTCATTCAGCTAAATCATAAATAATCTTATGATTTGATTGGCTTATTATATTCTCCGGCCAAGGCAAAGCAGTTAGCATGCCACGGAGCAGAAAAGTTGAGTTTCTAGGTATTTTTTAGAAGTGGATCGGCCAATCACGAAATAACGTGATTGGCGGTAATTAAATATCGCGGAATAAATTAAATATCGTTACCAAATCGCGAACATTAGCGACAGTTTGATTACATTTGTGTCATCAGGCTTGGGCGGTCGCTTTGCTCGTTCGCCGTCTAGGGACGGTCGGTTTAGCTGTTGTGGATGTGGAAGATGCTTCGGCTGAATTTCTAGCATTTCCTTTTTTAGCGCCCGTTCCGGCTTTTTTCCCGCCAGCAGCACCTCTGGCTCCCGCTTTTCGATAGACGGACTTTTTAGCTGCTCGCTTAAAACCCTGTCCTTTTAAGCCATTGAGGGCTGAGGGTAATTGGGCGCCCGCATTTTCGATTAAGTGATTTAACGTCCCCAGCAGTGGCTGCATAAATCCTTGATAAGAGATTTCCTTATGGCAGATGCCATTTAGGCTTGCCTCCCACAGCGCGGTCATATCGGGTGTTGTGGCACTAAGGGGTAAGCTATTGATTAAACCTTTACCCACCTCAGTTGCCACAATTGACTTGCCCTGACGCTGAATAAAACCCCGTTTAAACAACAGCTCAATAATGCCTGCGCGGGTCGCTTCCGTCCCTAAGCCATCGGTTTCCTTTAAAATTTTGCGGATCTCGGGGTCAGTCACATAACGATTAATCCCCGTCATGGCGCTCAGCAAGGTCGCATCGGTAAAGGCTTTGGGGGGCTGAGTTTGCTTCTCGACCAATTCACCTTGGTTGCAGTGAAGGATTTGTCCTAGGGCCAAAGGCGGTAAAATGCCACAAAACACCTCATCTTCTGCATCCTTATCGGTACTTTTATCATCAGTGTTTTTAAGCGATTCTCGCCCCGTAGACTCTTTATGTTCATCAGCTTCCCGTGCAAACAGTTGTTTCCAACCTAGGGATTTATCCTGTCTAGCCTTCGTTTTAAAGAGACCACCTTCAATGGTCACTTCGACCGCAGTTTCACTGTAGCAATAGGCGGGGTAAAACTGCGCCAAATACTGGCGGGCAATATGTAGATAAAGCTGCCTTTCCCGCTGGCTTAAACTGCCTAAATTGGGCTGTTTTTCCGTTGGAATAATGGCGTGGTGGGCATCGACTTTTTTATCATCCCACGCCTTAGATTTAAGCCGAGGATTCGGCGCCTCAGCGTGTGCGACTAACTCGGGCCCCCCCCCCATAATGGCCGCTAATACACTGCTTGCTAGACCATGTTGCTCTGTAGGTAAATAACGGCTGTCAGAGCGCGGGTAGGTAATCAGCTTATGGCGCTCATATAAACTCTGGCAGGTATCGAGCACGTCCTTAGCGCTCATCCCAAACCGCTTGGCTGCATCAATTTGCAGTGCCGACAAGCTGTAGGGTAATGGCGGATTCTGCTGTTTATCCTTAGTGCTTAACTGGGTCACTTTGGCGGGTTTATCGGTGATCCGACGCACCACATTTTGTGCTAAGCCCTTAGCAAGCACTCGCCCTTCTTCGTCCATATAAGGTAAACAGGCTTCACTGGGTTGCCACTTCGCAGTGAAAGATTGTTGTTTATCCGTTACTAAATGCGCTAAGACTTCATAAAAGGGTTTAGATTGAAATCGCGCGATTTCCTCATCGCGGCGCACGATAAGCCCAAGGAGCGGGGTTTGCACTCGACCGACGGATAGCACGCCCTGATAGCCGACCTTTTTCCCTTGGATAGTGTACGCCCGTGTCATATTCATGCCATAGAGCCAATCGGCACGGCTCCGGGCAAGTGCAGAAGTAGACAAAGGAATAAACTCACGGTTACTACGAAGTTGCGACAAGGCACGTTTCACCGCCTGCGGGTTTAAGTCGCTGATAAGGAGTCGCTGCGTTTGCTGTAATTTATCGCCCGTCACGCCCAAATAGGCGATTACTTCATCAACCAATAACTGCCCTTCACGGTCTGGATCACCCGCATTCACTATGGTATCGGCCTGTTTTACCAGCTTTTTAAGTACAGTGAGTTGGCTACGGGTCGCGACCTTAGGTTTAAGCTGCCACTTCTCGGGCACTATGGGTAAATGCTCAAACTTCCACGATTTGAACTCGGGGTTATAGGCATCGGGCTCGGCCTGTTCAAGCAAATGCCCAACACACCAAGACACGCAGTTTCCTTGGGCGTCTTCAATAAACCCGTCACCTTTTTTGTGGGGTTTTGGTAGCACATCGGCGATTGCGCGCCCAAGGCTTGGTTTTTCAGCAATATAGAGGATCATATCTACATTAAACACTGGATATAATTACAGTGTAATTTAGCCCAAAGCAGACAATAGTGCAAACAGCCTTCTTTAGCTCAAGAGCCAATTTAGCTCGTTAAGCTCTAACTGAACACTAAAGCTGTGTAAATTTAGTTGAGAATAATTCTCATCTAAATTTATTATTCCTTCCATCACTTAAAGAGAAATCAGGAAAAAGAGATGAATACACTGACCTTGCCCTATCATGCTAAACCCGCATTTAAACCAGCATTAGTATTAAGATTCAATCAATTAATGCTATTTCATAGCCTCTTATTACTGGCATTAAGTCTGCTTTGTGGGATGGGTCTTGAAACATTAAATCTTGAGGTTCCGTTCCTCTCTTGGGCTTTTATCCTGTTTCTACCTGTAGCTGTAAGTCTATCTTTGCTATTAAAACATCGCGTTAGCCGCCGTAGCCTGGCATGGCTCTTTGGACTGTGGATGCTGTTATGGCTGGTAATTTAAGCCAAGTTTTCTTTGCCTTGCACAAATACCGTCCCCGCTATCCACTTTGGCTGAGTTAATAGTCTCAATCAATTCGCCTTATCTTCCCCGCTTTTCTCAATGATTCAAGTTGCTAGATTACAAATCTCAATGCAGCAGAGATAACACGCTGCAAAATAAAGCTCCTCAGTAACCCCATCAAATAAAGAACGTTAAACTATCAAATATTTAACAACTTTAGCTATGAAGTAACTAAAAAAATCGTTATGTTGAAGCTCTTGGACGCACACACGCGTTTTAACCTTAGGCCTAATTGGCTGTTTAGTACCCAAAATTACCTAAAAAAATCTTAAAAACTCTGCAAAAAACAACAGAATATTGGAGTTGAATTATATGAATGAGATTGTTAATGCGGTCAACAATATCGTCTGGAGTCCCGCGCTCGTTTATCTTTGCCTCGGTGTAGGACTCTTTTTCTCCCTGCGCTCACGCTTTTTACAATTACGTCATTTACCCGAAATGATCCGTCTAATGTTTGATGGCAAAAGCACCGATGCTGGCGTGTCTTCCTTCCAAGCTTTAGCCATGACCTTAGCGGGTCGAGTAGGTACCGGTAATATCGCTGGTGTTGCCACGGCGATTACCTTTGGTGGCCCTGGCGCTCTTTTTTGGATGTGGATGGTAGCGTTTCTGGGCGCAAGCTCAGCATTTGTTGAATCCACCTTAGGCCAAGTCTACAAAGAAAAAATCAACGGGGAGTACCGCGGCGGCCCCGCCTTTTATATTGAAAAAGGCTTAGGCATGAAGTGGTACGCTTGGACATTTGCCATTGCGACCATTTTTGCCTGCGGGATTTTACTGCCAGGGGTACAAGCCAACTCCATTGGTTCAAGCTTAAAAACCGCCTTCAATATTGACCCTAATGTCACAGCAGCCATTCTTGCGATGCTATTAGGTTTTATTATTTTTGGAGGGGTGAAACGGATTGCGCAGTTCGCCAGTACTGTAGTGCCTTTTATGGCGCTCGGCTATATCATTGTCGCCTGCGTGATTATCGCCCTTAACATTGGCCAGCTGCCCGATATTATTCTGTTGATCCTAAAAAGCGCCTTCGGACTCGATGCAGGCTTTGGTGCGATTTTAGGTCTTGCGATTATGTGGGGGGTAAAACGCGGTATTTACTCCAACGAAGCGGGTCAAGGTACTGGGCCGCACGCTTCTTCTGCCGCCGCCGTGAGTCATCCAGCCAAACAAGGGTTAGTGCAAGCCTTCTCAGTGTATGTTGATACCCTGTTCGTCTGCTCAGCCACTGGCTTTATGCTGCTGATCACGGGCCTGTATAACGTGCAGGGCCCTGATGGCGCAGCGCTTTATACCGGGATTGCGGGGATTGCGGCGGGCCCTGGTTATGTACAAACCGCAATGGAAAGCATGATGCCAGGCTTTGGTAATATGTTCGTCGCCGTTGCGCTATTCTTCTTCGCCTTCACCACCATTGTGGCCTACTACTATATTGCCGAAACAAACATCGCTTATATCAATCGCAAAGTGAATCGTCCTTGGCTTACAGTGGTACTGAAAGTCGTGCTAATGGCCTCCACAGTCTATGGCACAGTGAAAACCGCAGACTTGGCTTGGGGGATGGGTGATATTGGTGTGGGAATTATGGCGTGGTTAAACATTATTGCCATTATTCTCCTGCAAAAAATTGCCTTCACTTGTCTTAAAGATTATGAATCTCAGCAAAAACAAGGTATTGAGCCACAGTTTGATCCTGAAAAACTCGGTATTCACCATGCGGACTATTGGGTTGAACGTAAAAATGCGCAGGATGAGCTAACACAGAGCCAATCCAACGAGAATCCAAAAATCTCCTAAAGATTAAAATTCCAAACAAAAAGCCAGTGACTTATCACTGGCTTTTTATTGTGCATTTTAAAGTGTGCCGACGCTTAACGCCAAGCACACTCTTTCATCTTAAGCGTTTAGTCTTATGGATGGCAGACGTTGTGTAACTCAAGGTTAGTGCCAATATCCTTATTGCGGTCAGCTTTGGCATCATCGTTACGAAGCTGCGTTAAATGATCGAGATAGGACTGATCAACGTCGTTGGTGATGTAGTGACCATCAAATACTGACGTTTCGAAACGTTTTATCTCTGGGTTTTCCATTCTCACCGCTTCGACTAGATCCGGCAGATTTTGGAAGATAATGCCATCGGCGCCGATAAGCTTAGCAATTTCATCGGCATCACGACCGTGTGCGATAAGCTCATTCGAGGTTGGCATGTCGATACCGTACACGTTCGGGAAACGAATTTCCGGTGCAGCCGAAGCAAAGTACACTTTCTTCGCCCCTGCTTCACGGGCCATCTCAATGATTTGCTCCGAAGTAGTACCACGTACAATGGAGTCATCGACTAACAGGACATTCTTACCTTTAAACTCAGTGTTGATGGCATTGAGTTTACGGCGTACCGATTTTTTACGCTCTTGTTGGCCAGGCATAATAAAGGTACGGCCGATATAACGGTTTTTCACAAAACCTTGGCGGTAAGGTAAGTCCATGCAACGGGCGATTTCTAATGCGATATCGCATGAGGTTTCCGGAATTGGGATCACCACGTCGATATCATGGTCGTACCATTCTTTTTTGATCTTTTCACCGAGCTTAGCCCCCATGTTCACGCGGCTGGCGTAAACCGAGACATTATCGATAGTCGAATCTGGACGCGCAAAATACACAAATTCGAAGATACAGGGCGAGTAGCTTGGCTCTTTTGCACATTGGCGAGTGTAAAGATTACCGTCGAGGGAAATATAAATCGCTTCACCCGGCGCGACATCACGCATCACTTCAAAGCCGACAGCATCGAGTGCCACACTCTCAGAGGCAACCATATATTCAGTGCCAGTTGGGGTTTCGTGCTTACCCAGCACTAAGGGGCGAATGCCGAAAGGATCGCGAAACGCCACTAAACCTTGGCCAACAATCAACGCCACAACGGCATAAGCGCCACGGGCTTGCTCATGCACTTTAGCGATAGTGTCAAACACTTCATCAGCCGTCAGTGCTAAGCTCGTGGTTTTTTGTAGCTCATCGGCGAGCAGGTTTAACAACACTTCGGAGTCGGATGTGGTATTCACATGGCGACGCTTTTTAATCAGGCCTTCGGCCAATTCAAGCGTGTTGGTTAAGTTACCGTTATGGGCTAATGAAATCCCAAATGGCGAGTTAACATAGAAAGGTTGCGCCTCTGACGCGCTGGAACTGCCAGCAGTAGGATAACGCACATGACCAATGCCCGCATTGCCCTGTAAGCGCTGCATGTGTTTGACTTCAAATACGTCTTTGACCAGACCATTGGCTTTACGTAGTCTGAAAGCACCACGATCAACGGTGACAATACCTGCCGCATCCTGACCTCTGTGTTGAAGCACAGTCAGTGCATCATAAATGGTCTGATTAACCGATGATTGGCCAACTATTCCGACGATACCACACATGGGTAAGCTTCCTCATTGTAAGATGTTCTATGCCCTTTCATGTGAAATATAAGTAAAACACGAAGTAACTCCCCAGCCATTTGACCAGCGACCTTCGCCTCGATTTGAGTCTGTACCAATAGCGCGACAGAGTTCAAAGCAGACTTATTTTTCATCACTTAGGATAAATTTATTGTCTTTTTTATAGTTTGGGTACAAAGCTGGAGGTGTTTTCCAAATAGTTAAAGAACCACTGGATGACAACGCCAAATTCGGGCACTAATACAGAATCCTTCCACCATTGGGCGTTAGGTGAGCCTGTAAAAGCATCCATAAAAAACAGCAGCGCGCTGACAATCAACGCGCCCCTAATAGCACCGAAACACAGACCTAAAAGTCTGTCAGTGCCAGATAATCCGGTTTTAACCACTAATTGCCCAATGATGTAATTGATAAGGGCACCGAGTATTAATGTGGTGATAAAAAGAATGGCAATAGAAACGCCGTTGCGCAGCATCTCATCGTTCATTTGTGTCAGATGGATGGCGAGGTCTTGGTAAAATTGACTGGCAACAAAGAAAGCAGCAAACCATACCACTAACGACATGGCTTCTTTGGCAAATCCACGGATCAGACTAATAAGAGTCGATAACCCGATAACGAAGATGATAGCGTAATCAATCCAAACCATTGAGATGGCTTTCCAGCATAGGCTTTAAGACGGCGCGATTCTACCAGAGACTGAAACGATTCTCACCCCTAGAGAGGTAAATAAATTATTTCAGCCTCGGCAGTTCTGCATTAAGATTCCAACGGATTAAAAGGGACAATCCGACCTTTTAAACGTGTCAGACTTTCAACTTCTTCTTGTATTTTCTTCAACTTAACTTCTGACACATCTGGCCCCACAAACACTTTAGTCAACACGCCATCCTTTGGTGTGTCTGGAATTGTGTACGCCTTGTAACCACTTTTACGCAACTGCGCCACTAGCGCTTTCACATTGGCGGCATTGCTAAATGCGCCCAGTTGCAGAGTAAGTCCGGGCTTTAATGAATCACGACTCACCACTTTTATGCCATCGTCTTTGGCAGGTTTTGCAGATTCAGTTTTCGCCGTTTCGGCCTTAGGCTTTTCAGCTTTTGCAACCGTGGTTGGTTTAACCTCTGGCTTTTTAGGTTCGGTTTTAGCTATCGCAGGCTTAGGTGCATCTTTTTTAGATTCAGACTTTGCCGTTTCAGTTTTTGCCGTTTCCTTCAACTCAGCCTTGGCATCAGTTTGTACGGCCTGTGGCTTAAGTTGCTCCTTAGCCGCAGCTTGCACGGGTTCAGATGCAGATTCAGGTTTAGACTCTGGCTTAGCATCCGCGCCCACTGCCTGTGCTAATGTCGCCTCATCATTGGGAGAAGGCTCTTCTGGCATAACATCTTTGCCATCCACTTCTTGCGCAGATAGCACTTCAAACGTGTCATCGGCATTTTTATGCGCTATCGCGGTAGGACGTAAGGGAATTTCGGCAAATTGCTCCTCTTGCCGCTCCTTCTTACCGTCTAAAATATCCGGCAAAAAAATCACCCCGAGGGCGACCAGCACCACAGTGCCGACTAATCGATTATGAAACTGGCTAGACAAAACGGTTATCCTGCTTAAAGAGAGACTTAAAACCTGCCACAGTGTAAAAGGAGCCAAACACAATTACCACATCATCGGGTTGAATTTGCGCTTTTAATGCCGTCCAAGCCGTGGCGATATCCTCGAATTCGAGGGCCTTAGTGTCTTGCGCTAATGTTTGACGTAGCAAGCTGGCATTAGCGCCACGCTCACCCTGTAAACTCACTAAGTACCAAGTGTCAATTAAGGGCGAAACCACAGGTAATACGCCGCCAATATCCTTATCCTTTAGCATACCGCACAGGGCAAACACTCGCTTACCCGCGACGATGGGCGTGAGTTGCTTGACTAAAAACCTTGCAGCATGGGGATTATGAGCCACATCGAGTAAAATCAGCGGCTGTTCGCTGACTTGCTCCAAACGTCCAGTTAAACGGGCGCTGCTGATGCCTTTGGCAATAATATCGGCAGCAATATGTGGCCAACCCTGTTCGACAATGGCAATCACTGTCGCAGCATTGGGTAATGGCAATGTGGGGAGACTAAGCTGTGTTAATTTAAGTACTTGCCCTTGATAGTCCCAAGTGTTGCCATTTTGCTGATAGGTAAATTCTGTCCCGACTCGATACAGCTTGGCGCCTAGGTGTTGGGCGACATCATTGACGGTATGGGGCAAGTTTGGCTCGCCGACAATGGCAGGTTTTCCTTGGCGAAAAATCCCCGCCTTTTCGCGGCCAACCAGCTCACGGGTATTACCCAAATACGCCTCATGGTCTAAATCAACCGAGGTCACGACGCTGATATCAGCATCAATCATGTTAGTGGCATCTAAACGGCCGCCAAGACCGACTTCTAAGATCACCACATCCAGCTTGGCCGCTTTAAATAGGATTAAGCCCGCCAAGGTGGCATATTCGAAAAAGGTCAGCGAAATCTCGCCACGTGCCGCTTCAATCTGTTCAAAAGCCGCTACAAAGGCGTCATCGCTGGCGTCCTGACCGTTGATGCGCACCCTTTCATTGTATTTGAGCATATGGGGCGAGCTGTAGACGCCCACCGTCAACCCTGATAAACGCAGGATGTTCTCTAGCATGGCGCAGGTCGTGCCTTTACCATTGGTGCCAGCAACAGTGACAATTTGACTTGGCCCTAAATCCAATACATTAAGGCGCTCGGCAACCTTAGAAACCCGAGTTAATCCCATGTCGATTTCGGTTGGGTGAATCGATAATAAATACGCGAGCCATTGATCCAGTGGCGCGTTTGCTCCTGGCGCAACTAAGGCTGTCAATTCACTTGGGGCTATGGTCATCGGTTATTTCCTTCCTTCGAAACGCATTTAAGCTCTGCCACGATAAAAGCCATTAATCCAACATAAACAATGGCCCAAGCGCTAACTTTGGCAATTGATATTGCTCCGGATATGTCACATCCACAAGATAAAGTCCGTTCGGTTTAGCCGTTGCCGCGGCTTGATTTCTATCTTTTAGTGACAACAGATCCGCCATCCAAGTCAATGGCTGGTTGCCAAGCCCAATCTCCAGCAGCGAACCGACAATATTACGCACCATATGGTGCAAAAAGGCGTTGGCAGATATATCGACGATCACATACATGCCCTGACGCGTCACTTTAACACTGTGCACATTGCGAAACGGGGTTTTAGATTGACATTGAATAGCACGAAAACTGGTAAAATCCTGCTCGCCGAGCAGCGCCTGCGCCGCAATATGCATTTTATCAACGTCGATATCACCATGATAATGGCTGACGCCGTGGCGTAGGATCCCTGGGCGAAGATTATGATTGTAAATCACATAGCGGTAACGTCTAGCCGTGGCCGAAAAGCGGGCATGGAAGCTCTCATCTACCTCTTTTACCCAGCGCACGGCAATATTATCGGGTAAATTGGCATTAACACCTAAGGTCCAGGCACCTTCGTTACGTACGGCGTTGGTATCAAAATGCACTACCTGCCCCGTTGCATGAACACCAGCATCGGTTCTTCCTGCACAAAACAAGCTAATGGGCTCGTTTGCCACCTTAGACAAGGCTTGTTCTAACTGCCCTTGTACTGAATCGACTTCGGCCTGACGCTGCCAACCAAAATAGCCACTGCCGTCATATTCAATACCTAATGCAATCCGCATCACACATCCTCACAATTAATTTAGCGGCGCATTTTATCACAGCAGCCCGTAAAAAAAACGGCGCTGTGAGCGCCGTTGATCGTTAACATTAAAGCTTAATGCCAGTTCAAACTTAGCCGATCTCTTTAAGTAAACGAGCCGCTTCGTCCTGTTGACGCTCATTACCATCAATTTGAACTTCACGGAGTAGCGCTTTGGCGCTGTCACTGTCATCGATTTCGATATAGGCACGGGCCAAATCGAGCTTAGCGTTAACAGAGTTCTCTTCATCGTCCACATCAATCATGGCTGCATCACCAATCAGGGCACCCACATCACTCATCTCCACATCCATTTCAGGATAGAGATCTGTCTCTGTGTTATCCTGCTCGGCGTCGTTAAGCAGTTTTTCAATATCGATATAGCCATGTTCGTTTTGGAAATTAGTCAAATCATGCTCAGGTACAAACTTCTTCGACTGACGTGACTCCCGCGCATCTAGCGCTGCTAATGCTTCATCGACCGTGAGAGTATGCTCATCATCGAGGGCAAAGCTATCTTCTGGTGTTAATACCTCATCATCTTCAACTTCGGTATTGGCACTAAAAGCAGCAAGCACATTGTCGTCACTTAAATCGATATCGTCATCAGTATCTAAGTCCGCTCTAAAGGCAAACTCATGAGCGACATCCTCATCAACAATATCATCATCTTTGTCAGTGATAATCTCGAATGTAGGCTCGACCTTATCAATCGGTTCGTCTAAAACAAATTCCAGAGGTTGACGCGGGGAAACCGCCTGCGGATCGACAGCGATAGGATCCACGGGTGCAACAGGTTCGGATTTAGGACTGTCAGTTTGTGCGCTAGACGTAGGCGCAAAGTTAAGCTCAGTGTCCCAATCCAGTACGTGGGGGTCTTTACTCTTGTTAGCTTTTAAGTCGTTAAAGAAAGAAGCCTCTTTCTCTTTAACTTTTGCCGCTGCGGCAGCTGTCGCAGCCGTTAAAGCTGCGGTGGCGAGTACCGTATCATCCGCTTGATTATCAGCATCGAAACCGGTAAATGTTGGCTCAATTGCGGTTTCGTTTGGATTATCATCTGGGCTCTTCGCAATCGTATCGCTAAGCTCAAAGGTATCATCCGTACCATCAATCGCATGGGCAGCACCGATGCCCTTGAGTAAGCCTTCATCCTCGAGCTTATCATCTGTTTCAGGGTAGGTGGTTTCGAGGTCGAAATTAAACTCATCCGCGTCGGCTTCAGCCTGCTCTGGCACATCAAATTCGGCGAGAAGAGATTCGAGATCATCATCTGCAGACGATAACTCTTCAGGTAATGCCGTTTCGAGTTCTGCTGCCAGCATATCGTGAGGGATGTCGGAATCATCGCTAGACGTTTGTTGTTCCGCCGAATCTTGGGCCTCAAAACCTGCGAGCAACTGGTCAAGATCATCATTGACTGGTAGGTCGGTGTTTAGTTCATCTTCCAATTCGGCAGCAATGGCTGCTGCAAGTGCAGGGTCATGCGCGGTTGGTGCATCCAAACCTGCAAGCAGAGAATCAATATCGTCGGATTCAATGACACCGATATCATTAAGTTCAGTATCTAATTCTGCGGCGATTTCATCGCTTAAGTCAGGCTCTGGCGCAGCTGGTTTATCAAAATCTGCCAGTAACGCATCAATATCGTCGGTTTGCGCGACCCCTAGCTCTGCTAACTCATTATCTAATTCAGCAGCAATTTCATCGCTAAGATCGGATGCTGTAGCGGTGTTTTCCTTACCATAATCCGCTAATAATGCATCGAGGTCGTCCTCAGCCACTGGCTCAGATACCGAATCGGTCATTTCAGATTGATTAAACCCGGCGAGCAAGGCATCAATATCATCTTCAGCCGTTTCAGTTAACGCTATATTTTCAAGTTCATTATCTAATTCCGCAGCAAGCGATGCGGCTAAATCTTGATCGGTATCTAACTCAGCTGCATCAACCACCTCTTGGTCGGCTGGAATATCAAATCCCGCTAATTCATCAAGGTTCTCATTAGTAGATGGCGCATCAGGCTCTTCGGAGCCAAGCCCTGCCAATAATGCATCAAGATCCTCTTCTTCGAGAATATTACCTGATTTGGGTTTTTCTTCTTCCGCAAAGGCTTCCTCTTGGTCGCCCATGGCCTCAGCCCAGAGATCATCTAAGGATTGGCCTTCGTCCTCTTCAAATTGTGGTTCTGCCGCAGTGTTAACACCTGGGTCAATAAACATTTCAGAAGCGATGTCCATCTGCTCATGGCCATCGGTCATTTCATGCTCGGGTTGTAAACTCACGCTACCGACATCTAATAAGCTATCGATGGAATCGGCATGGTCAGTGTCTAAATGCACAGCCATATCGTCAAGATCATCGTCATTCATCGCCAGCACTGATGCTCCCGTTGCCACACCAGCAGCACCTGTCGCCATGGCTACCTGCTGGGCTGCTAACTCACGGCGTTCTTTATTACGCTTACGACGAAGCATCCAGAACACAAGCAGCAGTAGTAACAATGCAGGGACCACCGCTGCTGCAACCAATAGCAGCGGATTATTTATCAAGTTTCGCCATAGTTCTTCAGGCTCAGTAGGCGTTTGCGGCTGCGCATCGGCATCTGATGGGGCTTGAGCAGCTTCCACCTCGGCCTTCAGTGCAAGATTTTGCTTTTTACTCGCCTGTAAGGTTTCCTCTAATACCGCAATTTGTTGGTTTAAATCCTCAATTTTGGCTTTAAGGGCTTCAACATCGGCATTTCTTACCGCGAGCTGGTCTTGTGCTCTGGCTAACTCATCAGTTAAGGATAAATTTTTGCTCTCCGCGGCCTCAAGGCGAGTATTCACATCGGAACTCACCATTTTCGGCGCAGCGGGTGGCGTCGCAACGGCATCCGTTTTAGCAACTTCGGTCTTAGCCGCTTCGGGTTTAACATCGACTTTAGGTTGAGGCTCTACCTTAGGTTTATTTTCAACTACGGGAGTGACAACAGTCGGTTTAGATACTGGTTTAGTCGCCGCTTTGGCGGTATTACGGACTTGCTTATCGCTGCGTTCGGCGCGAGCAATCGCTACACTATTGGGAATGGATAACATCACTTCTTTCGAAGGGATCAGCAAAATCATGCCACGTTCTAGGCTGTTATAACTGTCGGAGTTAAACGCATGGGGGTTAGCATCAAATACTGCGGCCATCACTTGATAAACACTGACACTGGCATCGGGACGGACTTTTTGCGCAATGCTCCAGAAGGTGTCCTTAGAGGTCGTTGGCCCATATTGATGATTGACCTGACGGATCTGTCCGTCTGGACCCATGATTTTTAAAGGTTTTATTTTGGGAGTATCAGCAGCTATCGCAGGATCAATAAAAGAGGTCGTGGAAGAAACAGCTAAAACGGTGGCCATCAGGCCCACAAGATACGAAGTGCGAAATTTCATCAATCCTTCCCTTTGAAGCGCTATTTAAGTTATCTCGCTGATAACAGGCTTTAGGCAATTGTATTTATTGAGATTACTATAAACTAGAAATCCCAGCCCTGCTACTGTTCACAATTGTAAAACAAAAAAAGCCTGCTGGCAGCAGGCTTTTTCATTGGGCATCAATTGCTACTTAAGACTTAGTAATAATCTCTCACTAAAATCTCGGCAATTTGCACACTGTTTAAGGCTGCGCCTTTACGAATATTGTCCGACACTACCCAAAGGTTAATACCGTGAGAATGGGAGATATCCTTACGCACACGGCCCACATAAACAGGATCGGTACCCGCTGCATGGGTCACAGCCGTTGGATATTCGTCATCGGATTCGAACAATACCACTCCTTCGGCATTACGCAGTAAAGCTTTAATATCTTCTGCATCGGCAGGTTGTCGAGTTTCGATGTGAACCGCTTCAGAATGGCCATAGAATACCGGCACGCGCACAGCAGTCGCATTAACGAGAATGTCATCGTCACCAAAAATCTTCTGGGTTTCCCAGACCATTTTCATTTCTTCTTTGGTGTAGCCGTTGTCCATAAATTTATCAATTTGCGGCAATACGTTAAACGCGATTTGCTTTGGATAAACTTCAGCGTCAGCAGGCAGACCTTGCAGCAGCTTAGTGCATTGTTTTGCCAGTTCTTCAATCGCTTTTTTACCCGTACCAGAGACCGATTGATAAGTCGCCACGTTAATACGACTGATGCCATAAGTGTCGTAAATCGGTTTTAGAGCCACCAGCATTTGGATGGTCGAGCAGTTCGGGTTGGCAATAATATTACGGTTGCGGAAATCAGCAATCGCATGGGGGTTAACTTCAGGCACAACCAATGGAATATCAATGTCATAGCGGAAGTGAGAGGTGTTATCGATCACCACACAACCCGCTTCAGCAGCGATAGGCGCCCACTTGGCCGAGACATCACCACCGGCAGAGAAGAAGCCTAATTGCGCTTGGCTCCAATCGAAGGTTTCGACGTCAAAAATGGTAACTTGTTTGCCATGGAAGCTGACCGTTTCACCGGCGCTACGGCTACTGGCTAAAGGATATAAGTTCGCAACCGGGAAGTTACGCTCTTCGAGGATCTCAATCATTGTTTGACCCACTGCACCCGATGCACCTAAAACGACAACATTAAATTCCTGCGACATAATTACCGACCGACTCCTGAAAAACCTAAATTGGACAACCAATCTACCTCAGATTGGCCGTGATAAGCCAGCGCCAATGCACTAAATTCGCGTCTATGTTTGTGATTTTTTCTCATAGTGTCGAAGCCATTCGACCTTGCAAAGCCATTTCGGAATACGGCATCGTCATCACGCAGGTCGTAGACGAATCTTGCGAGCTGTAATAGGGCTTTTTCATCGGGGACTTGTTCGAGTTCAACCGCCTTAAAATGAAATGGAGGCAATAGCTCGGATAAGCGTTTAGTGGCCGGAATGGCTAACAACTCACACAATTTTTGGTACAGCATAAAAGTGCCACGAGCCTTACCTTCTAAGCTGTAACCGGCGATATGTGGGGTGGCAAACTCAGCAAAAGGCACCAACTCCGGCATGGGATTTGGCTCCCCTTCCCATACATCGAGCACCAATTTAAGATCATCCCTTTGCTGCTTAACCTTAATTAAGGCTTGATTATCAATTACATCACCGCGGCAACAGTTCACCAACCACGTATTAGGTTTAAGACTCATTAGGCGCGATTCATCGAATAAATGCAGTGTCTTATGCTCGCCAGTGCGAGTGATGGGCACATGTAGGCTGATGATATCCGCTTCAAGTAATAGGGTATCAAGGCTCACAAAATGACGGGGATCGCCCTCGGCCGCTTTGATGGGGTCATTGAGTAATACCTTAATGCCGTAGGCTTCGAGGCATTTGGCCGTCGCGCTACCAGTATTGCCCGCGCCGACAATCCCCACGACTTTGCCCTTGAGCGGCGAGTTAAACCGCGCCGCCAGTTCTAACATCGCAATAAAGGCAAACTCCCCGACTGCGGTCGCATTACAGCCGGGCGCATTCGAAAAGGGAATGCCACGCCCAGCAAGGTAGGCCAGATCCACATGATCAGTCCCTATAGTTGCGCTGCCGACAAACTTAAGTTTTGGATTGGCATCTAACAGTGCGGCATTGACTCGGGTGACAGAGCGCACCAGCAGCACATCGGCATCTTGCACCTGCTCAGGCGTTAGCGTGCGGCCATTGACTGGAATTATCTCGCCTAACGCCCCAAATAAGGGTTCGACATAGGGCATATTTTCATCGACAACAATCTTCATGGGGACCTTTCTGATAAAAATGGGCTAGAGAGTGAGTAGCCAAGGATTCTAGCAAGACTCTGATCATAAACCCAATCCCTGAGTCGCATTGCTCAATTTTAGCTAATAAAAAAGGAAGCCGAAGCTTCCTTTTTTAACAAAAATAATAGTTTACTTATATTTGCGCATCACTAACGTTGCGTTAGTGCCACCAAAACCAAAGCTGTTGCTCATGACAGTGTTTAGCTCTGCATCGCGGTATTCACGCACGATTGGCATGTCCTTCGCAGCTTCATCTAAGTTATCGATGTTGATGCTTGGGGCAATAAAGCTGTTTTCCATCATGATCAAGCTGTAAATCGCTTCATGTACGCCTGCGGCGCCTAATGCATGACCCGTCATAGACTTAGTCGATGCAATCGGTGGACACTTGTCTTTAAAGACTTCACGTAGTGCTTCTAATTCACGCACGTCACCTACTGGAGTAGAAGTACCGTGGGTGTTGATATAGTCAATTGGTGTGTCCACATCGGCCAGTGCCATTTGCATGCAACGCACCGCACCTTCGCCAGACGGAGCCACCATATCGTAACCGTCTGATGATGCACCATAACCAATCACTTCAGCATAAATCTTCGCGCCACGAGCCAGAGCGTGCTCTAACTCTTCAACGATTAAGATACCGCCACCACCAGAGATAACGAAACCATCACGGTCAGCATCATAGGTGCGAGAGGCTTTTTCTGGAGTGGCATTGTATTTAGTCGATAGCGCGCCCATCGCATCGAAGCCCATGGTCAGAGTCCAATCCACTTCTTCCGAACCGCCCGCAAACACCATATCTTGCTTACCCATTTGGATAAGTTCAACGGCGTGACCGATACAGTGAGCACTGGTCGCACAGGCTGAACTGATTGAGTAGTTCATACCTTTAATTTTGAAGGGTGTCGCTAAACAAGCGCTGGCCGTGCTCGACATAATGCGTGGCACGATATAAGGACCCACGCGTTTTACGCCTTTTTCGCGTAGAATATCAGCCGCTTGCACTTGGTTAGAAGACGAAGCGCCGCCTGTACCCACAATCAACCCTACGCGAGGATCTGAATATTGCTCTTCAGTTAACTGAGCATCCTTAATGGCTTCTTGCATTGCAATGTAAGCATATGCCGCAGCATCGCCCATAAAACGCAGCGCTTTACGGTCAATCAGCTCTGAAGGATCTAATTTGATATTGCCCCATACATGACTGCGTAGTTGCATTTCTTCAAACTGAGCGGAATGTGTAATACCACTACGGCCCGCTTTAAGTGACTCAGTCACTTCTTGCTTGTTATTACCGATACTTGAAACAACACCCATTCCGGTGATCACGACTCTTTTCATTTTATTGCTATCCATTGTGTACATGTCAGTACCTACTTTTTGCTGAGCCAATAGTATCTGTTTTGCTTCAATTAAGTGGTCAGCTTTCCATAAAGGCGGGTAAAATAATGCCTAATATGAGACCGAGAGTATATTTCTTTGACTGCTAAGCCCCAAAAATCTTACCAATTTAAGCGTGATTACCCGCAACTAATCAACCTTTATCCCCCATGCGCATTGACTACTGCAAAGTCTCTGGACAATTTTACTCTCCTTCAACTCTCTCGCTTACCGACGCAATCAGCCCAACTCGGTCAGGGACTGTGCGTCATGGGGCAATGGGGATTGGGCGATGGACTCGAGCTACTCTCTTTACTGCATCACTGGCAAACGCATACTCAACCTCAAGGCAAAACGCGTCTGTTAGTCAAAGTGTTTGAGCCCAATCCCATTAACGATTACGAACTTAAATTACTTTGGGATCAATCGCAAAGTTTAATTTCCAAGCCTCATTTACAACCCATTGCCAATGCCATACTTAAGGCAAAGCCTGCGCGCATTATAGGGTGCCAGAGATTAATTTTTGATGACGGCCTAATCACAGTCGATTTGCATTTTGGCGATCTGAACACAGCAGTTAGCCAACTCCCCCACAGTACTTCTCATCCCATTCAGCAATGGCTGGTTTTACCGCATTTACCTGCGCAGCTAAATGGTAAGCAGCTCTGGCAAATGGCGCGCTTGAGTGCGGATGATGCCCTACTGATTGGGCTTAATCTTAGTGAAACAGCGCAACACCTTGCCCACAGTTGCGGCTTTAGCACGCTTGACGTCAGCCAAGACGCTCTCAA
>NZ_AKZL01000075.1:0-22103 GCF_000282755.1 Shewanella sp. POL2 | reverse complement strand
GTGGCTGAGTTAATGGGATACGAAGACGCGACCCAACTTGCTGTTGAGCAGATGATGAAACGTTACTATCGCACGGTGCGCCGCGTGATGGAACTCAACGAAATGCTGCTGCAACTATTTAAGCGGGCAACTCTTGGTCAAACGAAAGCTTTAGAAATTCAAGCGATTGACAATAACTATCAGCGCCGTGGTGCCTTTATCGAGGCCCTAAGTGACGATTTATTCGACAGCGGTGAAGAAATTGTACGTTTGTTTGTCCATGTCGCGAAAAACTCTAATATTAAAGGCATTTATGCGCCTACCCTACGCTCACTGAGACGTGCTCGCCGAGCACAGCAGCAACCTTTGCAAGAAAATCCTCAGTGCCGCCAAGCCTTTATGGAGATCTTAAAACATCCACGCGGTATTGCAGCCTTATCGCTGATGCATAAACACGGGGTGCTGTCGGCCTATTTGCCCGCATGGCGCAATATCGAAGGCCAAATGCAGTTTGACCTGTTCCACGCCTATACGGTGGATGAACACACCCACAGATTGCTCCTCAATATCGAGCGCTTCTCGCAGCCAGAACAAAAAGAAGAGTTTCCTTTAGGCTCAGTGCTTATCAATCAGTTACCGAAAAAAGGTTTGTTAGTACTCGGCGCGATTTTCCACGATATCGCCAAGGGCCGCGGCGGCGATCACAGCAAGCTTGGCTCAAGCGATGCCCTAGCCTTCTGTAAACTTCATGGCTTGAACGACCACGATGGCCGCTTAGTCGCTTGGTTAGTTGAAAATCACTTAGTAATGTCGGTAACCGCCCAGCGCCGTGATATTTCCGACCCCGATGTGGTGGCCGACTTTGCCAGCAAGGTGCGCGATGCGGTGCATTTAAGTTATTTGTACTGTTTAACCGTGGCCGATATCTGCGCCACTAACGAAAAGACCTGGAATAACTGGAAAGGCTCATTGCTACGCGACTTATATTTTTCAACCCAAAGGGTGCTCGCTCGCGGCAAAGAAAAGCCCGTCGATATTCGGGCCCGAGTACGCGAATACCAAGCCAAGGCGAAAAAAGAACTACTGCGGCGCGGCATTAAAGAAAAAGATTTAGATACCCTTTGGCAACGCTTTAAGGCCGACTACTTTTTGCGCCACCAGCCCAATCAAGTCGCTTGGCATGCTGAAGCCATCCTCAAGCATAAGCAGTTGGATGAGCCCTTAGTGCTCGTTTCAAAACACACGACCCGCGGCGGCACAGAGCTGTTTGTTTATTGTCAGGACAGACCTAAGTTATTTGCTACCGTGATGGCGGTGCTTGATAATAAAAATATTAACGTCCACGATGCTAACATCATGACATCAAAGGACAATTATGCTCTCGATACCTTTGTTATTCTCGAGCAAGACGGCGAACCCGTCAGCCAACTCTCGCGCATACAAAGTATCCGTAAAGCCCTTGAAAAAGCGCTCGCCAGTGATAACCCCAAACTGCCACGCTTTAGAAAACTGTCGCGCAAGATGAAACCTTTTAATGTTCCCACTCAGGTGAGTTTCCTTGAGAGTAACCGTCATGGTACAAGTATGATGGAACTCATTGCCTTGGATACGCCGGGATTATTAGCTAAAGTGGGCGATATTTTTTATCGCTGCAACACCACTTTGCTCTCCGCCAAGATCACTACCATCGGCGAGCGAGCGGAAGACTTTTTTATTTTGCAAACCAATGATGGCTTGCAACTCAATGAAAACCAAGAGCATACGCTCAAGGAAGCCTTGATTAGCGCACTGAGCGCCATCAACACAGAGTCAACCAATTAACCACAACGGGAGAAGTAAATGGAGGCTTTACGCCAACGTATTGAGGCCGCTTTTGAAGCGCGTGCCGACATCACACCAAGCACTGTTGACGCTAGCGTGCGTAACGATGTGCAACATGTCATCAATATGCTCGACAAGGGTGAACTGCGCGTCGCTGAAAAAATCGACGGCCAATGGCATGTTCATCAATGGTTGAAAAAGGCGGTGTTACTGTCATTCCGTATTTTTGATAACGCAGTTATCGATGGCGCCGAAACCAAATATTTTGACAAAGTGCCGTTAAAGTTTGCCGAGTATGACGAGGCCCGCTTTAAAGCCGAAGCCATCCGCGTGGTGCCTTCAGCCACTGTTCGTAAAGGCTCTTTTATCGGTAAAAACACTGTGTTAATGCCCTCTTACGTGAACCTTGGCGCCTACGTTGACGAAGGGACCATGGTTGACACTTGGGCAACTGTGGGTTCATGCGCGCAAATTGGTAAAAACGTGCATTTATCTGGTGGTGTAGGCATTGGTGGGGTATTGGAGCCGCTGCAAGCTGGCCCGACTATTATCGAAGATAACTGCTTTATCGGCGCACGCTCTGAAATTGTCGAAGGCGTTGTGGTAGAAGAAGGCTCGGTGATATCCATGGGCGTTTATATCGGCCAAAGTACCCGTATTTATGACCGTGAAACGGGCGAAATCCACTATGGCCGCGTACCAGCTGGCTCTGTAGTCGTATCCGGTAACCTGCCCTCAGCATGTGGCAAATCAGCCTATACGCTGCGATTATCGTCAAGAAAGTGGATGCAAAAACCCGCGGCAAAGTGGGGATCAACGAACTGTTACGTATCGTCGATTAATCGTTTCGCTACATTGCGGGATAACAAAATGCCAAGCAGCCTGCTTGGCATTTTTTATCTACTGAGTTCCGTTAAATTAAACGCTCGACATCCTGGCGTAACTTATTCGCCATTGCTATTGCACGCCAGCCGATTACGCCTATTGCATGTTGCGCCTTATTCACAACCACCAAAAACTCAGAGTCAGACTCATTAAGTTGCTGCAGCGCATCTTCTGAAGTCGCCACATCACTAATTAAAGGAACAGAATGCTCCATGATTTGATGAGCTTTTTTACGCAAAAAAGCCCTATCCTGTTCTCGCTCGGCTGCACTGCCAATGAGGGGGCTGAGCCAGTAGTCCAATAATCTTTGGGTGATAACGCCAATGAGGTGATGTTCTTCATCCTGTACAACAGCCACCTTAGCATGGGCGTGAGCAAGTAGTCGTTTAATGTCGGCTAACTCATGGTCCAAAGTGACTGTCACTACTGGGTCTAGCGCGGCAGAACCGATATGATCGCTAATACTAATTTCACGGTTAATAAGTACCTCTAAACAGGTTTCAACTATATCAGGATCAAATAAGGTCCCTTTACCCGCCCGAAGCACTTCTGTCATCTTCGCCAATCCCAATGAAGGACGATAGGGTCGGTGTGATAGGATTGAATCAGCAACATCGGCAACGGCAATAATTTTAGCCTCATAGAGAATCGCTTTATCCTTTAATCCCAAGGGATAACCCGATCCATCAAGCCGCTCGTGATGCTGTAATATCATTTGTTTAATCGGCCAGGGAAATTCGACATCCTCTACAATTTCCGCTCCATGTTGTGGATGAGTTTGAATTAAGGCGTATTCTTCTTTGGATAATTTTGAAGGTTTAGTCAAAATCTGTGATGGTATTGCAAGCTTTCCTATGTCATGCACCAGTGCACCGATTTTTAGCCCCTCTAAACGCTGCGGCTCAAGCCCGAGCTTTTCACCTATAAGATAGCTTAATTGGGCCACCGACTTTTGATGCCCCGCGGTATAGGCATCCTTAAGCTCTAATGCCTCGGAAATGGCGCTGATAAGCTGAGTTAACGATTGGGATAATTGCTCCTTTTGCGCCTTAATAATTTTGGACTGCCGCGATACTGCCCGCAAACTGCGGGGAAGCTCAATCGAATGCCATAAAATACTCGCAAAAGTGAGCAATGAGCGGGCATCTTGACGACTGTAGGGGTCACTTCGCCCAACGACGCAAATAATTCCCATCAACCGATTTCGAAATAAAATGGGCACCGCTAAATAGCGTTCCTCAAGCAGTAATTTATCGAATACTCCCTGAGCATTCGCGGGCCTACCTAGGCTATTTTTAATGATGGGCTTAAAGTTTTGAGCGCATTCAAGCCAGACAAGACTTTCAGTTTCAGGAGCTTGAGTCTCTTCTTCGACAATTTCTGGAAGGTCAATCTTAGATTGAGGATATTGGGTTCTGGCCGCCAAGCTAAGCAATTTCGATTTTTCGTTATGTAACAGAATAAACCCATACCGACTACCGCTGAGTGCGACAGATTTGGCTACCGCAACCCGGAAAACATCCTCAGGAGAAGACCTAATCACTTCTTCAATATGCTGCAACCAAACATCGCTCGCTTGGATTACACGGCGATAATCTAGGTGCAATTCTTTAATTTTGGGATCTTTAAAATTTATCTCAGATAAGATCAAGTACCATCCATTTTCAGGGACTGCATGCAAAGCGAAATGCACATTTGCGCCATTATTGTCCTGTAACTGGAAGCCTATATAACCACCGCTACGATGCTCAATATCTGCACATAAATCAGTATCAAAAGCACTGAATAACTGGCAAATAGGTTTATTAATGATTTGCGCTGCTGAGCGGTTACAGCGCTCATAAAAGGCTTGGCTCATTTTTTGAACACGAAACTCTTTATCGAGTTGTGCCCAAGACAAATGCAAACCATCGGGGAGATCCATCGTTCCGACAATTAGACCGCGATTTGTTGACATCCAACCTCCATCCTTGATTAAAAATAGGAATGTAGACTAAAAACTCATTAGGACATAAACAAAGTAAAAATCCTATTAAACATAAGGATAGCAAAGCGAATATTAGCCGCAGACTAAAACTGAAACATAAGATCCCCATCACGGTACGCGCAGGAGTATGTTGGGGATACTCAAATCAAATTTTACACCCTAAAACACAATGGTTTTATTGCCGTAAACCACCACTTGCTCATTTAACACTAATTGCAGCGCCTTGCTGAGAACACTTTTTTCAACGTCTCGCCCCGCTTTGGCCATTTCGAGTGCGCTGTAACTATGATCAACGGGGATCACATCCTGTTTGATAATCGGCCCTTCATCGAGGCAGTTGTTCACAAAATGCGCCGTCGCACCGATAATTTTCACCCCACGTTCCCAGGCTTGGCGGTAAGGAGCTGCACCAATAAAGGCTGGTAAGAAAGAGTGATGGATATTGATGATACGGTTTGGATATTCGGCAACAAAATCCGGCGTCAGCACCCGCATATACTTGGCAAGCACCAGATAGTCTGGCGCGTATTGCGACACCGCGGCCAATAACGCCTGCTCATGTTGAATTCTGTCGAGTCCTTCGTGGCTGACGAGATGAAAAGGAATATCAAACTTTTCAACAAGTTCTCTAAGTACATCGTGGTTGCCCACTACGGCTGCAATCTCAACATTTAAACCGCCATAATACGCTTTCATCAAGAGGTCGCCGAGACAATGTGCTTCTTTAGTGACTAATATAACAATGCGTTTCTTACCCGCACTCACTAAGGTCATATGATTTGGAACGGGTAAAACTTGACGCAGATCCTGCAATAATTGCTCGCTGTTAAAGTGCCCCTCAAGCTCAGTGCGCATAAAAAATCGTCCCTGCGCATTATCCACAAATTCACTGTTTTTGATGATGTTAAGCTGATGGTTAAAGCAAACACTGGTGATTTTGGCGATAAGCCCTTGGGCATCGGCACAATCTGTCATCAGAATTTTACGTGCTAAGGCGGGTTGTGCGTTGGATACTACATGCTGTGACTGCAAAATCTGATCTCCTCTATGGTCCCTCACTTGAGTGTGCCATAGCCAATCCACTGATACAGCATGAAAAGCTAACTTTTTGTGTTAAAAAGTGAATTTATTGTGAGTTAACTTTATTAAACACAATAAATCAGTGATTAATTTTAATAAGCTGCAATGCTAACGCCGTGTATCTAAATAACGCTGCAACACTTTACGCAGAGTTTCAGCCTTAGTGCCATACACCACTTGCACACCTTTCCCCATCACAATCACTCCCTTCGCGCCTAGCTGACTGAGTCGAACTTTATTAACTAACTCAGGGCTATGCACACTCAAACGTAATCGCGTTAAACAGGCATTGAGTTCAACGATGTTATCGCGACCACCTAATGCCGCAATAATTGCTCTTAAGCTCTCTTTGGAGCGATTGGCGTCATAGGATTCAAGCCGCCCTGGCGTTTTTAAATTAAATGCCAGAATACTTCCCCTAAACAAAATGTAATAAATCACCGCCGTAAGCGGCCCCAAGACTGCAAACCATCCCGTATTACGGGACAGGGAAAATAGCAAAGTGAAGTCAACCAGTCCGTGGGAAAATACAATACTATGGTGAATATCAAGCATAATGCAGACAGAGTAAGCCAAGCCCGCCAGCATGACATGGATAAGAAACAAGATAGGCGCCACAAACATAAAGGCAAACTCAATTGGCTCAGTCACACCTGTTAACCAACTGGCTGCCGCAGCGGAAAGCATAATACCCGCAACACGATTTCGCTCCGAGGCATCAGCGCAGCGCCAAATGGCCAGCGCCGCTGCTGGTAATCCCCACATTTTAATCAGGTAGCCCCCCGCTAAATTCCCTGCTTGCGGATCACCCGCTAAATAACGCGCCACTTCACCGCGTACCACTTCGGCGTCCTGCAACTGATATTGGCCAACTTCTAAATAAAATGGTGCATTCCAAATATGATGTAGCCCTAAGGGAATGAGTAAACGCTCAAGCGCACCATAAACACCAAACGCAATTGCAGGCTTTTGGTAAACAGCCCAATCAGAGACTCGCTCAATCAATAAGGAGATTGATGGCCATACATGGGCGAGTACATAACCTAACCCCATTGCCAACGGAATGATCAATAAAGAGGCGCTACGCCGCCCTTCGAAAAAGGAAAAAATCGCTGGCAGGCGAATATATTGGCTCCAACGCACCGCAAAGCAAGTCACGCCGCCAATCAGCATGCCGCCAGCAATCCCAGTATCTAAGGTATCCATGCCAAGAACTGACTGAGTTGGCAATTGGTATAGGTCAGCTAAAGCAGCCAAGGTTGCTGTCAACACCCCATAGCCAAACACCGCGGTAAATGCAGCAATCCCTTGATCTCGACAAAAACCAATCGCCACTGCCACCGCAAACAAAATCGGCATAATCGCGAAGATCAGCTTACCCACAGCCAGCATTAATACATTAAGTACTTCAGGCATAAAGGGGATTGGGCTTACCGTCAACCCCAGCATAACCCCAGCCGCGGGTAAAATGGCAATAGGGATTAACAGCGCTTGGCTTAAGCGCTGAGCAAATTTAAACCACTGCTGAGTGACCAAATGGCCTAAGCGGCGCGCTCGGATTTGACGACTTGGTTCCAGCTTTGCAGCCATTTTATCGCTTCGACCTCAGGTTCCATGGTTTCACAGGCGTCAATATCGAGACGCTCCACAACGGCTTTTGCGCCTAATTCACTCAGCAATGCATCCACTGACTTGCCTGCACCACAAAAGGTATCGTAACTTGAATCTCCCAGCGCAATAACACTGTATTTCAGCTCTGGCAAATAGGGAGCTGTTGTTTGGAGATGATAAAACCAGGGCTGGATATCATCGGGTAAATCGCCCTGCCCGGTGGTTGAGGTGACAACCACTAACAGCTCATCTTGTGGTGGTGTAAATTGGCTAATTTCATTCGGTTGCCACAATCTGGCTTCATAACCAAGTTCTGTCAGCGCTTTTTCTAAGGTTTCGGCGGTAAATTGTGCGCTACCATACACAGTGCCAAAGATCAGATTAACTTTTTTCATGATATACTCCGTCCCACATGCGTAAACGCAACTCAGCTGAAGTTACTTTATTGTTATGCTTTAGGGCAAGCGACAAGGTAAAAATTTTATAAATCAAGTTATTGAGCATGAGGAACTAAACTGATGCGACAGAGCAATAGGCAAAAACACCTCAAGCACCAACATAAAAGCACTCAAATTAGACGTAAACATTACTTTCATGCCGCACAGCAAAACCTGCAAACGCCACTTAAGCCCACCACGGGATTTTCAAGCTTAGTCACCTTAATGCAAGAACTAAAGCTAGCGAGTAGCTAAGCTGTTAACATCAGGGCCAACAGCAAGTGAACAGACAACACTATCTTAGTCACGCAAATAAACACGTGGCGACCTAATACATTTCAGCTTAACCCGCAATCAATATGCTCGGTGTGGAAGATAATGCGCTGTCATCCCAACCAAGGCGAGCAAAAACGGTTTCCCATTCTGGCTCAAGCTCTGTTTCAATGCTTAAGCGCTCATGGGTTATCGGGTGAGTGAAGGTTAATTTTTTCGCAATCAGCCATAGTCGATTGATGTCAAAATGGGTTCTAAAAAATGCATTTTGCTTACCATCACCATGGGTGGTATCACCAATAATCGGATGACGTAAGTGCGCCATATGGCGTCTTAGTTGATGCTTGCGCCCCGTTTTAGGACTCAGTTTAACTAAAGCAAATCGACTCGTTGCATAACGTCCTGACGGATAGGGGATTTCAGCATTGAGTAGCGGTTCATATTGAGTCACCGCTTCTTGGGCCGCTTTATCTTGATTTGAGAACTTATCCGCCACTTCATCCAATTCCACCTTGAGCGCATAATCCAATACACCACTCTCGTGCATATTGCCACGCACCAACGCTAGGTACTGTTTTTCGATACTATGGTCGGCAAATTGTTCGCAAAGCGCGTTAGCCACTTCACTATTTTTGGCAAATAACAACACGCCAGAGGTCGGTCTATCTAAACGATGTACCGGAAACACATGACACCCCACCAGATCGCGTGTTAATTGCATCGCAAAAAAACGTTCACGGCGTGCCAAATAACTGCGATGCACCAGCAATCCCGCAGGTTTGTGGATAGCAACGAGATGCTCGTCTTGATATAAAATGTGCAGTTCAGGCGCGGCTTCTACATCATCACTATCGGTATTCAATTGCTTACTCTCTGGTATATCTAACCAGATATCATCTTGGTTCATTTAACAATATATCCAATTCATTTAAGACACCGATTAAGGGTGTTAATGTCGCCCGCTCAGACCACACATGTTCAGCCATAGGCGCAATGGCAATTTGGCTAGGCAAGGGTTGTCCAGCATCGATCAATGCTTGCATTCGCGGGATAAAGATAAACTGTAACCATTGTTCAAACGACATAAGATCGCAGGCAAACGGCGCAATACTGGCCATCGCTTTATCACTTGGCGCATTGGCCGACCAAAGTCCAACACGTTGGAGCTCGTGAATAATTTGGGCTAATTTTATTTGAGTTTGGCTGTAAAGCATCAATGTAACGTCCTTTAGCTCGCAGTCAATAGAAGATAACGCTCAGCGACAGGGGGCGATAAAAGTGTGGCAATCATACCATCGTGAACAACTTCCCCCTATAATGTCGCCAATTTATTGAGCCTTTTTGATTGATATAGCAGCCAAATGACTGAAATTACTACGCTTAGCCAATTTTTAACGACAGCCAAAACCCAATTCCAAGTCTATGAACTGGGTCGAAGGGTACAGCACATCGACATGTTGGCCTTCCATCAAATCGAATCTCTAGCCACACCTTATCCCTACCCCATTCAAGGCCATGCACAGTTTGCCATTGTTTTTTGGAATGAAAGCCAGCAGCATTTTATTTGGTTCCTCAAGCTTCCTTTAGATGAGCAAGGCCTGCTCTCGCCTGCACCCCGTTCACAATTTATTGAAATGGTACTCACGGCACTGGGACAAGATCCAACTCAGCCATTAACCGATGAACAGCAGGATCGCCTCGCCAATAATCCATTTAGTTTTAAACCTAGCCAAGAGAAACTAGCGTTATTCAACGCCTTAGTGCGTAAGCAATTAGGGTTAAAGGCATCAATCCAATATGAATTTGCCATGCAATACTTATCAGGCCAAATTGCTCCGAGTGAATGGCAACATATTGGCCTGCAAGGTTTGAGCGATGTTTGTGTCCGTCTCAATGAATTAGATCATGAGCAACATATCCTTGCCAGTTTTGACCATGCCGCCATTGAAGTACAAATCGCTCTATGCCAGTGCCTCGAACATCTACAGTTGACTGAGGCTATTGCGGAGAAGATCTTTAGTAAGTTCATCAAGGCACCTAATGAGTACCAATCCTATTACATGCGAGCATTAGCATCACAGTCTGAATTAAGCCAACAAGCCTTAGCCCACTTACAGCATACAGACCAGCTTGATGCAAACGCCCTCATCAGTATTGCAGGTCGAAATTGGTCGATACTAAAGCAAGAGCTGAGTCGCAGTATTTACTTAGAAGCACTTGCACTTCAGCCGCAAGCCTTTTTTAATCAGGTCTTTGCTGATATTGTGGCTATTCCTAATTTACGCAATCACTTACTGCGTGAATTACGAAATCCCAATCGTAGTGTTCAACTATCACAAGCCATTGGTGGCTTGTTTAAGGCTGCAAGTAAATGATGTCAGATCTTCTGTTAATTATTGCGCTGATTGTCGTTGCCGCTTTCTTTTGGCAACTTCGTCAAATGGCAGAATTAAGCCGTATTTTTGCTGAAAAAGAATGCTGTAGACAAAAAGTACAACTATTAGCGATCGCAATGGAAACCGCTCGTCCTAGCCTTGGCGGTACTACTGGGATCTGTTGGAAGGCAAAGTATCTGTTCGAGTTCAGCACAGATGGTATAAATCAATATCGTGGTCATATATGGATGCTAGGTAAAAAAATTCAAAAGATTGAATGGCCTATATTCCCAGAACCCGAATGGCAAGAAGCACCGATGGCGAAAGGTAAATTTGGTGGCTGTGGGAGCCAAAGTAGTTGTAGCTCGGGCAAGTGTCATTAAGTCACTGCCGTTGACCTTTGAGCTGAATTGATAACGCCAAGCCATATTGATAAGACTCAGCCATAGCGCGGCTCAACATCTGCATCATCTGTATGAATACCAAAAAGAAAGGGCGTGATCCTAAGATCACGCCCTTCTGTTCTTTGTTAAGCTATCCCGCTATTTTCGTGCTCCCTGCACCATCCATGCGTCAACTTGCATCCTGCATCATCCCTGTTCAATCCTTGATATCTCCCTGTACTCAAGTACATCCCTATCTCTTGGCGTTCCTTTTACCAAGCTTGCTCTTTCCTGAGCGGTTCCAGCATCATCCATGAAATAGGTTAAGTTGCTTCCTTTCTGCTGCACTCCTTGTGCCATCGCAATCCTGTGCAACTAGGCTATCTATCCGTGATAGTCTATCCTTCCGTGGTTCGTAACGCTTTCATCCTGAAAGTCTTTCCTTACCATTCCGTGAGTGTTAATCCGTTAAACACTGTCCGGCCATCCTGACCGCTAACATCCTGTTGTCTCTCGCTCCCTCTGCAAATGAATCTTAGGATAGTCATGATGAAATTTGCGCTAGTTAAAATAAAAAGATAAACCGCAATAATAACGACATAATTAAAAGCAAAACCTAACACACTGATTAAACTATATTTGATGGAATATGACGGTTTTTATCAGTCAAAAAACTTACAAATTACTTACATACTTGTGAGACATATCTCACAAAGAAACTGGCAATTTTAATCCTCTCAACTAATTTAGTTTGCTTGCCAAGAAAGACTCAGAACCAACCAAGCCGTAAATCGCCGCATAAAGGAGCAATAATCGACAATCTCTTTTATCCAACTACCGTTAAAATTATAAAAATGGACATTTTGACACAGAATTATGAACAGCCTCTAAGCGACGCCAAGTTCCATATACTTTGGTTAGTATCAACCACTAGAACCAAGCAACTCAAAAGTATCATTGCGCATTGTTATCAATGCATAAGCGGGTTGATATTACAATCTTGATAAGCTGTGAACTGGGTGATTGGACGGATTTGCAATTCAATATTTATAAGATGCCTAGATACAAGCTGCAGCTTCAAAAGACAAAAAAGAAAAGGGCGTACTGTGTACGCCCCATTTATTCTCTGTAAGCCATCCTGCTTATTTGTGCTCCCTGCACCATCCATGCGTTTACGTGCATCCTACAGCATCCCTGTATCCCTAATCCTCCCTGTGTTATGGCTTAACCATAACACTCAATCCTTTGACCCGGAAATCCTATTCCGGCACCAGTCACATCCTATGACTCATTCCATAATGCATCCTGCTCAATGCCTTCCATAGACGAGTACAAGCTGTTCACCCTTATACTTATCCCTTAACTCGATACATCCTGCACCGAGTACATGCTTAATCCTTAAGCTTGTCCTTTATCATCCTGAAACCTGTCGTCCTAACAAGTATTATATCCTGTATCATCCTTGACAAAGCTATCCTGCTTTTCCTTAGCCTATCCTTGGTTTATGACAGTTTTCCTACCGCCAGAGGTTCAAATCCAAGAACCTAAATTAGTTGCTTCTTGCATCCGTTTCGCCCGTATTGCAATCCGTGCTATCCATGTGTTTTGGCGACAAATAAATTCTACGTGAATTCTGTCTTTGTTGTTCCCCCATAAGAACAACAACCCAGGAAAATCTCATTCAACCAGCAAAGTGGAATTTATAATAAATTGAAATTAAATAACTTTTAAAAATGCAGATTATAAAACAATCAACAAGAAAACATATTGTCTTACAGGCTTTGTAAGCGATCTCTCACACGCTTGTCAGCTTCTTACCGGAATATCAGATTCAATACTTTACTTTTCCCAAAAGAATTTGGACAAACATCACCCAATCCCCCATCAAGCTGTACAAAGGATATTGAAAGGTCGCAGGTCGATTACGCTCAAAGACAAAATGACCAACCCAAGCAAATCCATATCCCACAAGCGGGATCAGCATCAACAACCACCATGCGGCAGTGATAAATGCAGCCCCTAATAATAACAATACCAGAATACTTCCAATAAAATGTAGCCGCCGACAACGACTGTCTTGATGCTGGGAGAGATAGAAAGGATAAAACTCAGCGAAAGAGCGATAACGTTCATTCATCTTGTTGGCCTGTATAAAAAAGTAATTGCCCAGCCACACTACCAATAGTCAATTCACCCAAGAAAACAAAATCATGTTGTTTAAATAAATGCATATGAGCTTCCTGCGAGGTGAATACCCCAATACCTTCAAGATTTGGCTGCTCATCGCACCAACTCACTACCGCTTGAACAAGTTGATGGCCCAGCCCTTTACCTTGCTCGTTTGGCGCTAAAGCAATAAATTGCAAAATCCCACAACGCTGGCTGGGTAACAGTTCCAAAATAATCGATTCCTTTTTCATCATAGCTTGGGTCGATTGCCAACCCGTACCCAGCAACATTTTGAGCCGCCAGTGCCAATAGCGACCTTCTCCGAGTGGCACTTCTTGGGTGACAACGCAAGCAACCCCCACTAAATGAGCACCATCGAAGAGTCCGATTAAGGCCTGCTTTTGTTGCCATAGAGTATTGAGTTCTTCGCGAATTGCGGCGCGTAATTTTTGTTCGTAGGCAAATTTATCTGCGGTGGATAACGCATTAATAAAAAAGGGATCATCGTGATACGCATTGTAGATAATTGAAGCGGCCAAGCGTAAATCTTCTGCGGTGAGATAAACGGCACGATACTCATCCAAGGTTTTATTGTCCATTGTTAGAATTCCTTGATTTAGATCACACTCTTATGAGTCTTTATCAATGTATCAAGGAAACCCAAAAGTGCAAATTTTAATCATCGATTGCATTTCCTAAAGAGATGCATAACCTAGATAAAAAGCTAACCAAGGGAGAGATCGAATGGATACTACACCTATTGATTTAAGCCATCTATTTGAACAACTGGGATTAGAGAGTCAACCCAATGCTATTGCGCAATTTATTGCGACTCATAAGCTGGCAGCGCAAATACACTTAACTGAAGCGCCTTTTTGGACACAAGCGCAAAAGAGTTTTCTCACCGAAGCATTAGAGGCTGATGCACAATGGACCGAACTGATTGAGCAGCTTGATGCTCAGTTAAGAAAGCCCTAATTTTTAGGGCTTTCAAGTGTATTTTGGGGAAGTTGGGGTTAAATCTTTTGATACGCAGTGTCGCCCCAACCTACTAAAACATGGTTACTCAAGACTACAGGCGTACATTCATCCTTAGTGGTTTTACCATCGCTATGGGAGTGCTGAGTGCGATAAAAGAGGACCAACACTTCTTTATCTGCTTGTCCTGCGCTTTGTTGTAAATAGGACTCGCTAAAGTCTGCTGCTCCCATTAGCGTCATCACTTGGTCTTTGCTCATGCCAAGGCTGAGCTTAGTCAGATTAGTGCGGTTTTTATCCTGGGTTTTTTCCCAAGATTCGTTGCTATCCCACTTAGATTCACTGTCACCGACATTGACCACACAACCGCTAAGACCTAAGCTTGCTAACCCTAAAAACGTGACCGCGATGAGTTTGCGATTAATATTTGCGTTCATATTATGACTTCCTGTGTACTTGTTATAAAAATTGTTAAAAAGCAAAATCAATGCCAAAAAGCAATGCATTGATTTATAAGAACTAAAATAACCACATCACAGTAAGTTAGTGAAAAACACGATATACATTAAGGAATTTCACTTATTATGAGTCCCATTGACCAAGTGTTAGCTGCAGCGTGCGCACTCGAAGCCAGCGGTAAAACCCCAAGCCTTGCCCTGATAAAAAGCCGTGTCGGTAACAAAATCCCCATGCCGCTGTTAATCCAAGGATTACAGCAGTTTAAATCGATACCCAAAGCCGAGCGGGAGCGTTTAGCGGCCCAATCACAGCCCGTGGTTGAAGAGACACATACCGCCGATGCTTCGCCACTCACAGTCGCCACATTGGCGCAACAGTTAGCCCAGTTGCAACAAGGCATTGAACAGGCCCTCGCGTTAAAAAACAACGAGATCATGCAACTCAGAAATGAACTTATCGAGCTGAAACAACATGTCAGTCAACTCGAATCCCAAGGAAAATCCGCTTAATGTTTGTCACCGAATTGCGCTTTGAATGCTTTGCCGATACCACCATCAGTGCGGCAGAACGTGCCATCAATCAATTACTCGAAGCCTATCGCGCTAATGGTCAAATCCTCGGCCGCGAATTTGCCGTAGCCTTTAATGAGGGCGAATTTCGAGTACGCCTACTCACGCCGGAAAAAAACAGTTTGGCCCATCGTTACCATAGCCCTTGGGTGAAGAAAGCGCTGGCGGAATTAACCGAGGCTAAACTACTGGCGCCACGTGAAAAGTTTATCGGTCAGGATATTAATTCTGAGGTCAGTAACACTGAGCCGCCCAGCTGGCAGCTGCTCTACACTAGCTATGTGCATATGTGTTCCCCCCTGCGTAGTGGTGATAACTTATTACCTATTCCGCTGTATCAAATCCCTGCGACCTTTAATGGCGATCATAAGCGAGTTATCCGCTGGCAAACCGAGTGGCAAGCCTGTGATGAGTTACAAATGGCGGCCGCCACTAAGGCAGAATTTGCAGCGCTAGAAGAATTATCTAGCCCAAACAGTGATTTATTTAGACGAGGTTGGGACTTACGCGGCCGAATCGAATACCTTACTAAAATTCCCACTTACTATTATTTGTATCGCGTCGGAGGGCAGGATCTGCAATCTGAGCTGGCACGCCCCTGCCCGCGTTGTGGCAACCACGACTGGAAGCTCGATGAGCCATTATTGGATATGTTTCACTTTCGCTGCGAACCTTGCCGCATAGTGTCTAACTTGTCTTGGGATCATCAATAGCCTTGCCTTATTGAAGCGTAAACTCGACAGGCTAGATATGCATGTCGAGTTTACTATGTTTAGGCCTTGCTGCATTTCAACGCGCTTAACGCTTACCAATCAGATTGTGCCACATACGTTTAAAGCTGGCAAAAATCCCAGGATGCTCGAGCGCTGGCATAGGCAATTCTTCATGTTTCACGGGCGGCGCGATACGTGGCGATAACGCCTCAATAAACGCCGCTAAACTCGGCGCCAATTGGGTAGAGGGAAGCTCGCCGGGGATTTCCACCCATACACTACCATCGGCATTATCCACCGTTAGCATCTTATCGCCCTCATCAAGCAAACCAATAAACCAGGTGGGCGGTTGCTTAAGTTTTTGCTTCATCATTAAGTGACCGATAATATTTTGCTGCAGCGCGTCAAAATCCGCCTCGTTCCATACCTGTAGTAATTCTCCTGTGCCCCATGGTGAATCAAATAGCACGGGCGCCGCAAAATACTCACCATAGAAGTAATTGATATCAGGCCATAATTTAAGTTCAAGTGCATGCTCAACATTCGCAAAGCTGCCTACTTGTTCACGTTTAACAGGTAACCAGCTCACCGCCTCATCGGATGATTCATCAAACTCTCCTTGAATGCACAAAGATGGCTCACCTCGCGGGTAATATCGCGGTAATTCGCCTAAAGTTGATAGGTAAGACTGATGATAGTTTTGCAAAAATTTATCGAGAGCAGGCAGACAAGACACTTAAGCACAATCCAATTTCGGGTATAATGTGCGCCTATTTTGACATGGAAACAGTATTGATGACACAGAATCACGATCCCTATAGTGATGCAAAAGAACTTGCGAGCTTAACTTTAGGTAAAGCTACTGATTACCAAGCCGAGTATGATGCATCGCTGCTGCAAGGGGTTCCTCGCTCACTTAACCGTAATGCTATCAACCTGACTGCGGAGAGTTTACCTTTCCACGGAGCCGATATCTGGACGGCCTATGAGCTGTCTTGGCTAAATGCCAAGGGTAAACCTATGGTGGCTATCGCCGACATTCAGCTAAGTCATGCAAGCCAAAATCTGATCGAGTCAAAATCCTTCAAACTGTATTTAAACAGTTTTAATCAAACCAAATTCGACAATCTCGATGCGGTGCAAAAAACCTTAGTTAAAGATCTAAGTGAATGTGCCCAAGGCGATGTTAACGTTAAGATTATTGAGCCTAAAAGTTTTGGTATTCAACGTGTCGTCGAACTGCCAGGCACTTGCATTGACGATCTGGATATTGAAGTCAGTGATTATGATTTTAATCCTGATTATCTTGAAAACAGCACAGATGAAAAACAGATTGTCGCTGAGACACTCAATTCTAATCTATTGAAATCAAACTGCTTAATTACCTCTCAACCCGATTGGGGCAGTGTGATGATCCGTTATCAAGGGCCAAAAATCGATCGCGAAAAATTACTGCGCTATTTGATTTCGTTCCGCCAACATAATGAGTTTCACGAACAATGTGTCGAGCGAATTTTTGTCGACCTAAAACATTACTGTCACTGTGCTAAGTTAACTGTATACGCCCGCTACACCCGTCGTGGCGGCTTAGACATTAACCCCTACCGCAGTGACTTTGAGCATCCGGGTGAAAGCCACAGGTTAGCTAGACAGTAATAGATACCTTCTTAAAACAATAAGATAAACACGCAAAAAGCGCTGATTCACTCGCTACGAGCCTGAACCAGCGCTTTTTCATTTGTTGTCATGGTACTGGCACTGAGTAATAAGCTTCGTAACCATTGATGACTCGGGTTTTGGGTATATTTACTGCTCCACACCATATATAAATCAATTGGTCTTGTTTTTAGTGGCATAGGTAGTATTTGTAGGCCAAACATTTCAGCGTATTGACTGGCATAACGTAAAGGGGCGATACCTATCGCCTCACTTTTACCTACGGTTGCAAACATACTTAATAGAGAGGACTGTTCACTGTACATCCTGCGCCTTGGTAACACGCCTTCAGTAAACAAATCCCCCGCCGTCAAATTAAAACGCCGCAAATTTAAAAATACGTGTTTCTCCTCAAAATACTGTTGATGAGTAATGGCTCCATGAATACGAGGATGCTGCTTACTGGCAATACAGACTAAACGTTCAGTAAAGAGTAATTTGCTTGAGAGCAAAGTTTGCTGCGCGGGTTTAATATCGATCGCCACCGCAACCCGCTCAAGCAAGATATCGCGATATAACTCAGCCTCCTGTGGCGGCGACTCACGAAAAATCACTTCGATATCCGCATCCAACAATAAAGCTTGCACACCTGCTTGCAGCGTTTCAATAACCGACTCATTGGCATATACATAAAAGCGCCGCTGGCTTGAGCGGGGATCAAAATGCTCAAACCCAAGTAATACGGTTTCGATATCAGCCATGGGTTGCTCAAACTTACGATACATCTCTCGCGCTACTGCGGTTGGTTCAATTCCACGCCCAACCCGAGTAAACAGCGACTCTCCTACCCATGATCTCAATCGGCCAATGGCATTACTCACGGAAGACTGGGTTAAATCTAACTCCTGCGCCGCTTGGGTAAACGAACGTGTACGATAAACCACCATAAACACACGTAATAAGTTTAAATCTAACGGCTTTTGTGTCGGCATAGGGGAAACACTCATTCACAAGATAAATATTACAACCCAAGCTAACTCGAGTTATCTAAATATACAAGCTGGCTATACTCAAACCATCAACGACACAATCCCACTTATCGGTAGGTAAAATGATGCAAAAATCTTTGATGACAATCAGTATTCTCGCCAGCTTCTCCTTAAGCGCAGTCGCCGCTGAACACGAGCATGAACACATCAGCCTGCACTATCAAGGCAAGCCTGCTACCAAACAAACCATAGAGGTGAACAAGGCCACAGCAGCCACCCTTAACTTTGCCGATAAAAAAGCCTTTGAAGCGTTTTCGAAGAATCTTATCGCCGAACTCGATGAACCTACGGCAGCGATTTTACGGGCCGATTTCAGCTTTATTGGCGATAAAACTCCTGACACAGTTAACCCGTCACTGTATCGTCAAGCCCAGCTGAATATGGTGTCTAACGGCTTATACAAGGTCACCGACGGCATCTATCAAGTGCGCGGCACCGACTTAGCCAACTTAACCCTTATCCGCGGTAAAACAGGCTGGATCCTGTATGACGTGCTACTCACCAAAGAATCAGCAAAGTTGTCATTGGAATTTGCGCTTAAACATTTACCAGAGGGCAATGATTTACCTGTGGTCGCGATGATTTATTCCCATAGCCATGGAGATCATTTTGGCGGTTCCCGCGCCATTAAAGACATGTTTCCAAACGTCAAAGTCTATGGTTCCCATAACATCACCAAAGAAATTGTTGACGAAAACGTCCTCGCAGGAAATGCCATGAGCCGCCGCGCCGCCTATCAATACGGCGCCACATTAGAGCGCAATGAGCAAGGCATTGTCGATGCCGCACTTGCCAAAGGCTTATCCAAAGGCGAAGTCACCTATGTAAAACCCGATATCACCCTTAACAGCAAAGATAAATGGGAAACGCTGACTATCGATGGTATCGAAATGGTGTTTATGGATGCCTCGGGTACAGAAGCTGCGTCGGAAATGGCCACCTATATTCCCTCAATGAAGGCCCTATGGACGGCTGAACTCACCTACCATGGCATGCACAACATTTACACCTTACGTGGGGCAAAAGTACGGGATGCCATCAAATGGTCTAAAGATATCAATGCATTGCTAACACGCTTTGGTGATGATGCGCAGGTACTGTTTGAAGCACACTCCGCGCCCGTGTTTGGTAATACGGATGTCAACGCCTACTTAAGAATGCAAAGGGATAACTATGGCCTAGTCCATAATCAAACCCTGCGTTTAGCCAATAATGGGGTGGGTATTCAAGATATTGGCGATGCGATTCAAACCACAATCCCCAAAGCCGTGCGCGATACTTGGTACACCAATGGTTATCACGGCACCTATAGCCACAATGCTAAAGCCGTGTACAACATGTATTTAGGCTATTTTGATATGAATCCGGCCAACTTAAACCCACTACCCACAAAGGATGAATCCGCCAAATTTGTTGAGTATATGGGCGGCGCTAACGCCGTGCTTAAACATGCCAAAACCGACTATGCCAAAGGCGAATACCGTTTTGTAGCCACCGCACTCAATAAAGTGGTGATGGCAGAACCTAATAACACTGAAGCCAGACAATTACTTGCCGATACCTATGAACAACTGGGTTATCAAGCCGAAGGCGCTGGCTGGCGCAATATTTATCTGACGGGTGCCCAAGAGTTACGCGCAGGAGTCCAGCCCGGTGCACCTAAATCAGCCTCAGCTGATATTCTAGGTGAAATGGATATCTCAACCCTGTTTGACTTTCTCGCCGTCAAAGTCGATAGCATCAAGGCCGCTGAGCTTGGGCTGTTAAGGCTTAATGTGATTAATCCTGACACTAAAGAAACGCTCTATGTAGAGCTAAGCAATGGTAATTTAAGCAATATTCAAGTTGATAAGCCGATGGAGGCTGATACTAATCTTTATATTGATAAGCGTTATATTACCGGTATTTTACTCGGTAAAACGCCCCTTAAAGACTTGCTGGCTAACGGCAGTGCCAAACTGGAAGGCGACAAAACCGCTTTTGGTAAAATCATGTCGACCTTAGTCCAGTTCGATGCCAACTTTGAAATTGTCCCACTACCACCAACTGCTAAATAAATAATCCAACGCCCTGAATATTCAGGGCGTTTTTATAAGATGAAGGCGTGACGTTCACACTGGTTAGTTGGCAATACTTGTCGCTGGGGATGTGGTTTTACACTCCAGTAATAACTGCTGAAAATGCGCGCCTAAATCCTGCTGGGCAAATTGCTCACTCGCCAGTGCCATTTGTTTAAGACTTTGCATTGCTTGATCTAATCCTTGCTGCTCAATAAGGCTTTTCGCATAGGCCGCGGCATCGGCGCCCTTTTGCAGCAAGCTTGCCACTTGCTCAAAACTCACCTCTTGTTCCATTAGCTTCTGTAGGTCGCCGAGTAATTCTGTCACCTTGGCCGACTCCACTAAGGCGCCTTCGACATTGACTAACTTACCTAAGGGATCTTGCGTCAGTTTCTCTGTCACGCAGGCCGACACTGTGCCCGCCGCCGCACTTTGAGCCACAACATCGAGTCCGCGGCTGCGAATTTGCTCAACCACTTGCTGTAGTTGCGGATCTTGAGCAAGCCATGCCTGCTCTAATTGCTGTTTTTCATCGCCACCAAAGTAGCCACAGCCACCGAGCAGCAGCAACGTGCTAGTCGACAAAAGGCATTTGAATTTCATCATTAACAACCTTATCAGTGAGTTCTCTTACATGACTATAGCGAGCGAGGTTTAATCTAAAATGAATAATCAAGGAAGGAATAACAAACTCAGCTAAAAGAACCGTAATCTAAATTCAAAGTGACTCATTGCAAGCAAAAGCCTTATCCGCCACTGAGTACATTAGACGACTGAGCATGCCGCCAGTAATCCGGTAATACTGGTTGGCTGCATGGAAATCGCCACATTCCCCAAGCTATGACTATGCATTAAGCTCAAACCAAAACGATATTCATCATTGAGCCGACCAAAGTAACCCTGCCAATGCTGTACACCAGAGGTTGTGGCATCGAGTGCTGATCCAGGTTCAATCAACAGCTTAATATTGGAATAAAGTTGAATACGCGAGGGGAGTTGAAGATAAGAACGGTGCTTAGCTTGGCTCGGTGAAGCAACGTTCAGCCACTGATTAAGCTCAACCCAGTTACGGGGTTCGGCAGCTTGCAGCGCGCCATCATCAACCGCCAGTAAACTGTTTGGTGCTAAGTCAAAGGCAAAGGATTTCAGTGACTGTGCAAGGCCCAAACCCGTTGCCTTGATGTAGGATTCCTTTAGCGCCCAAAGATCAAAAAAGCGCTGCCGCTGCGCATCTTCACCTTCAAGGGCTAATAAGCCTTCGGCTTCAATCGGGGAAAAATAATGATTAAGGATCGGGTAAATATTAGTGCTGGCGCGGGAGCGCTCGATATCCACCCCCAAGCCTAAACGGGGCTGCGCAGTGTTAGCGGCGGCGCCCTTGTCATCGTCTTGCCCTAAGGCAATCAACAACCAGTCGCCACTGTGGCTTAAGTTAAACTCAATGCCAGTACTAAGAAACAGCTCATGGTTAAGACTGGGTTTGCCCTTTTCACCGTATTCAAAACACCAGTCCTGCGGCGCAATCAGTCGTTGGGAGGAGTAAGGTGAGGCTCCACCACGAGATTGCAGTCCTTGGGATAAGACGCAGCGCAGCGCCGCTCGCACCAATAAGCCATTCA
>NZ_AKZL01000074.1:0-22640 GCF_000282755.1 Shewanella sp. POL2 | reverse complement strand
TCCCACGCGCCGCCACGTGGCAGCATCCAATAGCACTAAGCGGCACAGGTTAATCACTAACGAACTCATCGGCCTATGGTAGGCATTAAGCGCCGTGGCAAAGATAATCACAATTCCCAGCGGGCCATAGGCGCAGGGTAGCACCAGAATATAAAAACTTAACCACTCTAGCACCTGCGGATCGGTACTAAATAAATTCGCGAGTGGCTGGGCCAAAAACGCCAGCGGAATATAGAGTAAGGTTTGGAATACAAAGATAAATTTAAGCGATAGCAGCAAAGCCTGCTTCGCCCTTTGGGGTTGGCCAGCACCGAGATTTTGCGCGATAAACGGCATGAGGCTCGATGATAATGCCATCACCACAATCAACAGTACCGACTCTAAGCGCGTACCCGCACCAAACGCTGCCACCGCGCTATGGTCGATATGGGCCAGCATCGCCATAATCACCGCATTGGCGAGCGGATTGATTAAATTCATCAGGGCCGCAGGCTGGGCAATATGGGCAAGTTTACTCCAGTTGGCACGCATTCTATCGATATCAAATACCGCCCGCTCAAGCATTCGCCGCTTGATGATCAGCAAATAACCCGAGAGCGACAATGCGACAAGCCATGAGAACAGGGTGGCAATCGCTGCGCCTTGGATCTCTAAACGCGGAAAAGGCCCAATACCGAAGATAAGCAAAGGATCGAGGATTAAGTTAATCAGCGCCGCCAGCATCATAATCATCGCTGGTGAGCGAGTGTCGCCCGTGGAGCGTAAGCCTTGGTTGCCCACCATCAATAACACCAACAGCGGCGCGCCCACATACCAATACATCATATAGTCATGAATGAGTGGCAAGCTGGTTTCATTGGCGCCAAGTAAACTAAACAGTGGCTCGATAAAAATACTACCTAGAGCGGATAAACTGGCGATAAGGATAAAGGTCAGCAGCAGCGCATCGTGCAAAAATACCTTAGCTCGTGGCGCATTACCCGAGCCAATCAGCCTGCCAAGGTTAGTGGAAACGCCTGCACCAATCCCAATAGCAATGCTGGAAATAATTAACGTTACTGGAAAGGTAAAACTGATTGCAGCTAAAGGCTCTGTCCCTAATTGGCTGATAAAAAAAGTATCAGCGAGGCTAAAACCTAGAATGGTCATAATGCCAATCAAGTTAGGGAGGCTCATGTTGAGCAGTACACGACCAATTGGCGCGCTAAGCAGCCCGTGTCTGTCTTTCATGGGGAAAATAGTGCCTTGTTTGCGAGCGGAGGCGAGATTCTAGCAGGATTGTGCCCGCTTGAAAAAACCGACATCAAAAATTTGAATTTTTTTTGTAAAGGCACTTGGATCTGGCAGGGGTTAACCCCATATCACACACATCAAAGGGGAAGGCGGAAAGGCCTCCTCTTTTTCATCACAAAATCGCCTCGATTGTTGGGCATTAAATCATTAGGAGAGTTCATAGATGAATATTCGTCCATTACATGACCGCGTAATCGTTAAGCGTTTAGAAGTTGAATCAACTTCTGCGGGTGGCATTGTATTAACAGGCAGCGCCGCCGAAAAATCGACTCGCGGGGAAGTCCTTGCAGTAGGTAATGGCCGTATTTTAGAAAACGGCACTGTAAGACCTCTGGATGTGAAAGTGGGTGATGTAGTGATCTTCAATGAAGGTTACGGTGTTAAGAAAGAAAAAATCGACGGTCAAGAAGTCTTGATCCTGTCGGAAGCTGACCTGATGGCCATCGTAGGTTAATCCACGACATCAATTCGACATTCCAATTAATCATTAAAAATGTAAAGGATATTCAATTATGGCAGCTAAAGAAGTTGTATTTGGTAACGACGCACGCGTAAAAATGCTGGCTGGTGTAAACATTCTGGCTAACGCAGTTAAAGTGACCTTAGGCCCTAAAGGCCGTAACGTGGTATTAGACAAGAGCTTTGGCTCACCACTGATCACTAAAGACGGTGTGTCTGTTGCAAAAGAAATCGAATTAGAAGACAAATTCGAAAACATGGGCGCGCAAATGGTGAAAGAAGTTGCTTCTAAAGCCAACGACGCCGCCGGTGACGGTACCACTACTGCAACTGTTCTGGCACAAGCCATTGTCACTGAAGGCTTAAAAGCCGTTGCAGCGGGTATGAACCCAATGGACTTAAAGCGCGGTATCGATAAAGCCGTGATTGCCGCCGTTGCTGAACTGAAAAACCTTTCTCAAGATTGCGCTGACTCAAAAGCGATCGCTCAAGTTGGTACTATCTCTGCAAACTCTGACGAGTCAATCGGCCAAATCATTGCCACAGCAATGGAAAAAGTCGGTAAAGAAGGCGTGATCACAGTCGAAGAAGGCCAAGCGTTAGAAAACGAACTGGACGTAGTAGAAGGTATGCAGTTCGACCGTGGTTACCTGTCTCCATACTTCATCAACAAGCCAGAAACCGGCAGCGTTGAATTAGATCACCCATTCGTACTGTTAGTTGACAAGAAAATCTCTAACATTCGCGAACTGTTACCTATCCTTGAAGGTCTGGCAAAAACTGGTAAGCCATTACTGATCGTTGCCGAAGATGTTGAAGGCGAAGCCTTAGCTACGCTAGTTGTTAACAACATGCGCGGTATCGTGAAAGTGGCAGCGGTTAAAGCCCCAGGCTTTGGTGACCGTCGTAAAGCCATGCTGCAAGACGTAGCGATTTTAACTGGCGGTACTGTTATCGCTGAAGAAATCGGCCTAGAGCTTGAAAAAGCAACCCTAGAAGATTTAGGTACTGCTAAGCGTGTTGTGATCACTAAAGACAACACCACCATCATCGATGGTAACGGTGAACAAGCGCAAATCGAAGCGCGCGTTAGCCAAATCAAGCAACAAATCGAAGAATCAACTTCAGACTACGACAAAGAAAAACTGCAAGAGCGTATGGCTAAATTAGCTGGCGGTGTTGCGGTAATTAAAGTCGGTGCAGCGACTGAAGTTGAAATGAAAGAGAAAAAAGCTCGCGTAGAAGACGCACTGCACGCAACCCGTGCTGCGGTTGAAGAAGGTGTGGTTCCAGGCGGCGGTGTTGCTCTGGTACGTGTAGCTTCTAAGATTGCTGACGTTGAAGTCGCTAACGAAGACCAAAAACACGGTGTGGTTATTGCCCTACGTGCAATGGAAGCGCCACTACGTCAAATCGCGACCAACGCAGGTGAAGAAGCCTCTGTTGTGGCTAACAACGTGAAAAACGGCAGCGGTAACTACGGTTACAACGCGGGCAACGACACCTACGGTGACATGTTAGAAATGGGTATCCTTGACCCAACTAAAGTAACCCGTAGCGCACTGCAATTCGCAGCGTCTATCGCAGGCCTGATGATCACCACCGAAGCAATGGTAGCTGAGCTGCCAAAGTCTGATGCGCCAGATATGGGCGGTATGGGTGGGATGGGCGGAATGGGCGGCATGATGTAATTTTTGCTGGTTTAAATCGGTGATTACGGCGTTGCTGCTCGCTCACATACAAACAACGTATGCTACGCTCACAGCGCCTTGTACTAACACGATTTATCCTGCGCAAAAAGCATCTGTGGTCTTTAGCTTAATCGCTTAAAACCCAACTTCTTGTAAATGAAAACCCCGATACTGGTAACAGTATCGGGGTTTTGTTTTTTAGATTGGTGGCAGTGCTTTAGGCTGCCCATATTGCTTTAATTTAGCTGTCTTAAAAACATAAGTTGTTCACTACCTTTGTGTATTGGATTCCATTCAATGTCATCCATATCACCCAAATAGCGATACTCAGTAGTTGAGAAAACAACTTGAATACCATGTTTTTGGCAAAGTAATTTCAATTGAAGTATATATTTATTAAGGTCATCATTGTGTATTTCATGTTGCTTAGGCGTATCAAGTATTAATACTTTAAAGCTAAGTAATGAATTTATTGCCATTAACTCAATAAGTGCAGCATGGTATGCAAGAACTGCACGAATTTTAGTACTACCTTTCAACTGGGATACTTGTTCAGTACCTAGTACAGGAATGAAATCGTCTTTAAATGTGATATCAAAGCTAATATTTGTAGTGTGAATTACATTAAGCCATTTTATAAATAGTTCTCTTAGTTGAGATTTTATTTTCAAAATAGATGGAATGGATTCTCTATTGGGGGTATAAGACTGATATTTTTCTAGAGCTATATCTCTTTGTTTTAGAATATCTATATGAGTATTTTCTATTTTTATAAGTGAGTCAAGTTCATCTTTCTGGCTCTGCAGTGAAAAAATTTTATTTTTAATTTCTGAAATAGAATCAACTAACGCAGAAATTTCTGATTTTATAGTGTATTTGTTTCTTTCTTCAATAATACCTTGTACAACAGTCTCTAGTTGAGTTTTCTGTAATTTAAGTCTGTCTAGTTTTTCTTTATCTGCATCAGCATTTCGTTGTAGATCTTTAATTTGGTCTTTTAGATAAAGTAAGTTTTTACTATAAGAGTCAGAGCTAGATGAAAATAATCTGCATGAACTAGAACCACAAATTTCATTAAATGATTGGAATACTCTTCTAGCTTCTTCATTTAAGTTTAATGTTTCAATTTCCACATTTATTTCATGAACAATATTATTAATTCCTAGAGTTCGACTTTCAATTTCATAAATTTCATCTACCAGTCTACGAATCTCTTTTCTATTACTATTTACTAATCTATCAAGAGCTAGTAAGGAATCATCATGTGTTGCTCCTGAGGATTTTAAAGCTTCTATTTCTTGTTCAAGACTAGATATCTCGTGCAATATCTCATTATAGTTTTTAGATATTGAGTTGGCAGATTGTGTAGCAAATTTGAGCTTCAAAGCAGATGTGTTGACTCGTTTGTCTAACAATTCAAGCTGCTGCTTGGCTAAAAGCTGCGATTTCTTCATATCAAACGAGTTTTTAACTGGGAGCTTCAAGATCATTCTCATGATTTCAGAGAACTGATCTCTTATAAAATTATTTGGAGCATGATAAAGCTTAGAATAACCGTCATCTTGATCAAGATAATAAATAGGCAAGAAAGAAGCTATATATGCATAAGTAGCTGAACTATTGTTTGATACTAAAGTTGCTGTTTTTATTCCTAGTTTTTCAAATATAAATGAAGAGTAATCTTTTTCATTGTAAAAATTTGATTTTCGACCTTTACTATCAATTACTTCAATATCAACATCTCTATTATAGACTCGCTTTATATTGATTTTTTCATCATGGCACTCAACATTAAGTTCAACATGACTACAATGATTGTAGATATCATTTCTGAAAACGGACGGAAACCCTAGGCAGTATGCAATTGACTGTACTAACGGTGTCTTGCCACACCCGTTAGGGCCGTAAAGTTGAGTGATATGATCACCGAAAAAAAGCTTGTCAGATTCCCATCCATTTTTATTTATTGGAAATATCTTAATGTCTAGTAGTTTCATTCTAGTTCCAAATCTAGCTGTTTTGATATACAAATATTTCTGTATGAATTAGCAATTCTAGATAAGTTATATGATAGATCGCTATCATTGCTCATTGCTTTTGAGATAACTTTTTTACCTAGTTCAGTGACAAAAACTCTATTGGTTGACTTTTCTACTCCAATTAAATTTGTCAATTCTAAATAGCTTAAAGCTTTTACTGTACGTATTCTTAAGTTTGCAGACCAACCGATATGCTGAGCGGAACCTTTAAAACCGGGGAGACTCAACTCAATACTTTCACCAACTAATTGCCCTATTTCAGAAACAAGAGGTTTGCGTTTGTCCTTTGCTAATAATAAAATTATTATACTTATTAGTGGAAGTTGAAAAAGAGCTTCATTACTTAGAAGCTGAGAATAATGGTTATTTTTTTTCTTTGTATTAATATATATGGTTTTATTCGATATACTATCAAAAAAATCATCAAAATTCATGACTTCATCCTAACAATTTCTGATAATAGTGCCCCGAATAATAGTTCCTTATTCAAGTCAAATAATAAATCGGACTGATTGAGTTCGTCGTATAATTTAGTTACCAATTTCTTTAAGTCCTTAAGATTAATAGATGTTTCATTTTTGTATAAATGAAGTAGTGCAGATTGAACTTCAATGAAAATTGAATGAAGGTCAAACTCTGGAATTGTATGTCTATTGTTTCTAACCCAAAGATCCCAACTTGTTTTAGATTTACTGCAGTATTCAATCTGTAACTCACTTGCACCGCTAGACTCTAAAAGCCTTTGAATAATTGATGCATTTTTGATTGCTTTATCATCACCGCCTTCAACTAAAATATCATACGCACTCTTAGAAATACTCATGATTGATAATAAGTCATCAATTGATACTGCTGCTTTATTTTCAATTGATTCCGCAGTAAGCTCATGGATGGTACCTGATGATTTTCGCTCTATGAGTTCCAAAAGCTTCATGATGATCATTTTTGATTCAGTGTATTTTAATTCTATCTCACTGAACCTGTAAATTTTGTCTCTAGTAAGGCTTTCAAATGTATCATCATTTAATTTTAAATATTGAACATCAGTTTCAAACTTTATCTTTGAAAGTTTCTTTTTTATATCTTCTTCAGATATGTCAGAACTGCAGTTTTCTTTGTATATCTCTTTGAATTGTTGTAGTAATATTTGTGTAAATTTATTTTCAAACTTACCTTCATTAACGTCTTTATATAAATTTTCTACATCATCATGAGTATTGATGTTGGTCTGGAAAACAATTGAATTACAGTAAATGTCGAAAACTATCGTATGGAGCAACATTTTTCCTATGAAGCTTTCTTTTATTTTTTCTGGTTCTTGATTATTTATTTTGTTTTTTTGTGTTAACAGGCCAAATAGTTCATTGATAGTCCAGTTGTGATTTTGTTTTGAATTAGTTTTTACTTGATAAAAAATGTAACCAACTCCATTTTCCCCTATTTTCCTAACGACAAAGTCATCATGAAGATCGCAGTACACTCTATCAACTCCATCTTTGTCTAAAATTGATAATGATGCGATTGCGGCGGCTTTAGCTTGGGCTTTAAACCTACTAAATGAATCTCTACCATTTTGTTCTCTAGGACTAACTTTATGAAGCATTGAATCACCATATTATCTTTAATAATATATCGATATAAATTTTTTGTTATGTAGATTAGCAATTGCAAATTTATGATTGTGTCTTTGTAATCTGTAACTTAGCCTGTCTTATTTCCCATTCTTCTTTGCTCGTTTGATATCTCTTACCCATAGTACTGAGCCGTGGGTTTTACGCATTTCGAAGAGATCGATTGCGGCAAAGAGATCGCTGAGTTTTTTAAATCCGTAGTTTCGTTGATCGAATGAGCTATGATTGGAAATATGTGAACCAATTGGACCGAGTTGCGCCCAGCCATCTTCCTCTTCGGTTGCTTCTATGGCTTGGCGCAAAAGGTTGATCAGTTTGGTGTCACTTTTTAAATTGCATTTTTGTGGTGTCGCGGATTTGGGCTGAGTTTGCTCGGCTTTACTGACTGAGTCTGGTGCTGTTGGTGGAGGCTGAGTGATTTCTGATATCACTTCAATTTCTTCTGCGACAACTACTGGTTCAGCATCGAGGTAGAGGAAGCGAGAGCAGCTATTCACGAAAGCGGCTGGTGCTTTACGTTCACCGAAACCAAAAACGGTTTTACCATCGGCTAAGGCTCTGGTCACAAGGGGAGTAAAGTCGCAATCCGAAGAGATTAAGCAAATGATGTCTATATCCTTTGTGTAAAGAATATCCATAGCATCAATTACTAAAGCGATATCGCTGGCATTTTTACCCTTAGTTAAATCGAATTGTTGAATAGGCTGAATGGCATATTCATGCAGGATATCTTCCCATGGCTTTAGGTTCGGGCTTTTCCAATTGCCATAGGCCTTTCGAATACTGATGAGACCGTGTTTTGCAAGCTCAGCGAGTACCACATCAAACTTTCTGGCTGGCGCATTATCGGCATCAATGAACACCGCAATTTTTTCTTTATTCTGCATGTGGGTTCCAACGAATGGAGTTGTTTTACTCGTTATAAGCACGGAGGTTGGTTTTAGCTTTGGGGTTAGTGGCGGTGCTTTTATCCGAATCTGTAAGCACGCTACCGCCCATGGCACTTGCTACCAGACAGCAAATACAGATAATAAATTTAAGAAAAACAATCATAAAGCTATCAGCTTGTGGTTGGTGAAACCTTAAACTGAATCACAATTGGTTCAGAGGGGGAGCATCTTTAAGGAGAGGTATAGAATGCTTGTCCTTGCCTTGTTCGCTTTGTCGAGCGGATCTTCCCTGACTCATTTTATCGCCATTTTAATCAACGAATTTATCGTTAACACTAAATAGGCATTGATTAAGTAACATCTTAAGCATTGTTTATTAATCAAAATTTAACTTAGCGTACAGCATATGATGAACAGCGGCAATAGTGACCTGTTGCCAAGGAAAAGTTATCTCTTGGATTTTAAACGAGCCCCGATTGTTAATTTTCTAAAGATATAGAAGGAATCACTCTGCTAGTTTTGCATTAGCCCAAAATGGAACATTCATTTGTTTTTCAGTAAATCGCAGACAACACCAAAGTGACAGAAGTTCACGAGTGTCTGACGCGATAGCATAAGAACGCTTACTCCGTTAGGGGCGTCTTGGAGCATCCAAGGGCGAAGGCCAACGGCCGTTTTGAGCGCGAGATAGGGATATCGAGCTGGTAGTTTAACATGGACGTTTTTGATAGGACGAGCAGTCCTCCTTGGTCGACTCTTTATTAAAAAATCAGGGGGTGAAGCCCCACGATCTTGATTCACCTTGGCCGTAAGGCACAATAACTGTGCAACTACATAAACAAGTGTGGAGTGAAACCCCACGACGTTAATCCAAACAAAGTTTGGATAATCCACCTTGATTCTCCTTGGCCATAAGGCTACAAACCATCTTCCTTTTCTAATCAATTGTTTGCAATTTTACTGCTTGCTAATGCAAGTCACTTCTCTTGAGCTTTTGACTCAATTGTATTGAATGTAAACCTCGATAAGCATTGATGTAACTTAATGTTATCTGAATGGCTACGTTCAATGACAGTCGTCGTGATGAACACTAACTGAAGAGAATAACGGATGTTGCTGCGAGTGATTTATTCGGCGGGTGTGCTGATGCTTTTGTTGCCGGCGGTCACCCACGCCGATGAGAGCAATAAATTATTGAATATGTGCAAGGCCTGCCATGGCGAGTCTGGCATGAGTCGTTTTGAACATATTCCGAATATCGGATGGCAAAACTCGGATTATCTGTTGAAGCAGCTTCGAGCCTTTAAGGCTGGCACGCGTCAAGACCCCACTATGACTAAAGTCGCTCAGTTGTTGAGTGAGGCTGATATGCAGCAGATGGCGGAATACTTTTACCTCGGAAAGGACAAATAGCATGGATCTTAATCGTCGAGTTTTTATAAAAGGTGCGGTAGCGACGTCGGTGTTATCCGCGCTGCCGGTTAAGTGGGTATTTGCTGATAAGCTGCCTGCTGGGGTGAGTGCTTTGGATATTTCGGCATTAACCTGGACTAAGGCTGAGGACTTACCGAGTTATTTCAAAGTATTAAACACTAATCCGCTGAATGCTTATCCGCCAGAGCATATGCTTGCGCCTGCGGTGACGCCTGCCGATGTTTCGTTTATCCGCTGGAATGGCATAGTGCCTGATTTTAAGACGCTGGATGCTAAAACTTGGACTTTTACAGTGGATGGCGAGTCGGTTATCACCCCTAAAACCTACACCATTGATGAGTTAAAGCGCCGCTTTAAACATCACACCTTACAGCTATTGATTGAATGTGGCGGTAATAGTCGCGCGGGCTTTTTCCCGAGTACTAAGGGCAATCAGTGGAATAACTCGGCGGTATTTTGTTCCGAGTGGACAGGGGTGTTGGTGAGCGATGTGCTGAAGGATTGTGGTGTTAAAGCCGATGCGGTTTACACCGGCCACCACGGGGCTGATGTGCATTTGAGCGGAAAAGGTGAGGCCATTTCCCGCGGTGTTCCTATCAAGGCTGCGCTCGAAGAACTTGGGTTAATCGCATGGTCGATGAATGGTGAGGATATTCCTTACCTGCATGGTTATCCCCTACGTATCGTATTTGGTGGCCGGCCGGGATCGGTTTCGCAAAAAGCGGCAACGGGGATCAGTGTGCGTAATAAAGTCCACGACGGGCATAAAATGGAAGCGCCAGCGTATCAAGTACCTAAATATCCCATTGCACCCGGTGAGACGGTTGCTGAAAAAGACTATCGAATTATTGAAGAAATGATCGTGAAGTCTTTGATCACTCAACCGCAATCCGGCACTGAACTGGCTCAAGGGCAAAAACTAACGGTTGCGGGCCATGCGTGGGCAGGCGTGCGCGAAGTGGTGAAGGTGGAAGTGAGTTACGATTATGGCACCCGTTGGTTTGTCGCGGAGCTACAAAAACCGAAAAACGCCACCGCATGGCAGCAATGGAGCATTGAGTTGCAGCTGCCAACACAGGGCTATTACGAAATCTGGGCCAAAGCGACCGATAGCGAAGGTGATAGCCAACCGGTTGTACAGCCACAATGGAACCCTAAGGGATATATGTTTAATGGTTGCCACCGTATTGCCGTTAGGGTGGTGTGATGAGAGCGTATGTCAATAAGCTGATCATGTGTGGGCTGCTTTTCACTGGGGCGTCGTTCGCCACCGAGTATCCCGTGGACCCTCAATCGGGCCTTATTATGGCGCCCGGTTGGGAGTTGGTTAATTATCAATGTAATGCCTGTCACACCAGTATGATTGTTACCCAAAATCGCGGTGATAAAGCCTTTTGGAAAGAAACCTTGCAGTGGATGGTGGATACCCAAGGCTTATGGGACTTGTCGGATACGTGGGAGCCGACGTTGAGCTACCTCAGTACCTATTATGGTCAAGCTGAAATGGATATGACCCTCTTTAGGCGTTTGCCCCTTGACGCAAGCCAGTTACCACCGCCAGCTAAACCTGCCGCTAAGGGATCTCAATGAAAACGTTTATCGTCAGTTTGCTTGTCCTGTGCGGCTTATCCACAGCGGTTTATGCCGAAGGTTATCAAGCCGATATCGAGCGGGGTAAGGCACTGGCCACGGCCCAATGTGAGTCATGCCATGGGCTGGCGATGATCGCCATGGCCAAGCAATTCCCCAATTTAAGGGGGCAAAAACCGGCTTACCTTAATAAGCAGTTAGTCGATTTCAAAGCGGGCTTACGCCTCGATCCGTTAATGCAATCACAGGTCAGTGCATTAACGGCTGAGCAATTACAGGATGTGGCGCTGTTTTATAGTCAGCAAGACATCCCCAACCTCAGTGCAAATTAGTGCGGCTAGCCGTTTGCTTGCTGACAAGAGTAAGTTAAGCGGTTAGCATCATTGCCATCGGCTTATGGCGACGACACGGCTGGAAATGGCGTTGATAGGAGTGGCATTGATAAATCGTAGAAAAATAGCATCTCTTATTGGCGTGCTGGTGTTATTGCCAGCATGGGGATATGCCCAGCAAGCTGAGGTGAGCAAAGCTAATCACTGTCAGCCTGTCAGCGGCTCTGAACAACACTCAGATCAGTGTGAGCATAACGCGGATAATACCGCCTACGATAAATTTGATGGCGTGGTATACCGTGGCGTCATCAATACTAAGCCCGTCACGCTGGAAATTATTGGTCAAGGCAACCAATATCGAATGACCGTTGATGGCCTTGTAACATTTGGGGAGTTGAATACCGAGCGCGGCTTTGAGCAGGATGAAAACGCTTCGCTCTTTATCCTTAACTGGCAACAGCCTGAAGCAGAACAGATAAAGTTTGTGAAATTATCCAAAGACCATTCAGTACTGGTGCGGGTTGATGCCAATGGCCAGCTCGATAACACCGCAACCCTGCATACGCGATAAAATGAGTCATTGTTGTTGCGAGCGCTTGATTACAAATCAGGGGATGAAGCTGCGATTTTGATTGAGTGTATGGCTCAGAGAGATTGCTAAACATTCCCCGATATACACCGGGGAATGCTTAGCAAGTACAACAGCTTAAATTAAAACTGATAATTCACACTCAGGTTGAAATAACGCCCAGGTTGGGTGAAATCATCCTTTTGCAAGTTCATGGTGCTATTGAGCAAGAACACGGATTGGCCAGCCACATCGGCGTAGTCAACATATTCCTTATCAAACAGGTTATACACCCCAGCACGCAGATGTAGATTGTCGGTAACGTGCAGGCCCATGGTTAAGTCAAACACGGCGTAACCGGCGGTGTTGTAGACTTCGTTAAAGCTTTCTTTAGGAATACATTGGCCCATCACGCAAATATCATCGATGGTCAGGTTGATATCGTGGGTGCGGTCCATCTTATCGGCCCAGCGGACCACTGCGCCAATATCGGTTTCCATCCCTCCAATATCGCTATACCAATTCACCCCTAGGTTACCTTTTAGCGGGCTAACGCTGTTAAGGTATTGACCGTTTTCATCGGTTCCATGGGTATAAGCGATATTGCCCCATAGCTCTATGGTATCTGTCAGCCAATGGTTGGCTTGGGCCTCTGCGCCATAGAGGGTCACTTGATCGCGGTTGAAGTACTGGTATTTGAACTCCATGGGCTGCATCACCGGACCAAACACTGGCGGTTTAAAGCTGACATATTGCCAATCAATAAAGTCGACCGCGTGGGTGTAGAAGGTGGTGAGTTCATATTGAGTATCTGCATGATTGCCACGGATACCCAGTTCCCAGGTGTGGGATTGCTCAGACTTTAAGTCATAGTTGGCTTGAATGATCACATCAGTCATCGAGCCGCCATCGACCTCTAACTCACCCCATTTTTGATCGGGCGTAGGCATTTTATAGCCATAGGCATATTGGGCGTAGGCACTCACTGTGTCGGTAAGTTTATAAACGAGCCCCACTTTGGGTGACCAAAAGGTGTCGCTCATTACCGCAAAGTCGGCTGGATCTTTACCTGCTTCCATCGCTTGTTGTTGGTCGGGGCTGTTACGGAAATAGTCATAACGTAGGCCGCCAATCAGGTTTAAATCACCATTTAACAGGGTGATATCGTCCTGCAAAAATAGCCCTAAACGGTTGCTATCGGTATCGGCAAAGGTAAAGGGGGTTTCGGTTTGCCAATCACCGCCGCTGCTAGCGATATTGTTGTTGCGATGGCGCATCATTTTGGACCATTCATAGTCCATCCCATAGGTGAGCTGATGGCCGTATCCCTCAGCGCCTAGGTATTTGCTAAAGGTACTGGTTAATCCAAGCCGTTGATCTTTAAATTTATAGTCGCGATATTCGGTAAGTGGGCGATCTAGTTTGAGTAAATCAAAATAATCACGGTGTTCGAGTTGCTCCGTTTGGCCAAAATAGGCGGTAACGGTCAAATCATCGTGTAAATACGTGGCTTTATCGGAGCGCAGTTGTAAGGCACCGTTGATCACTTGGGTATCGCGATCGGTATCAATCCGCTCCTGCAGTACTTGGGCACGATTGAGCTTATCTTCCCAGCGTTCTAGCGTTTGCTCTAGGTAGTCGAGGGTGAGCTGCACCGTGGTGTGCTCATTAAAACGGTATTTACTCTTGAATAGCAGGCTGTCTTGTAACAGATCGCTTTCAGGCTGAGTATCAAAGTAGTTAGGTAACTCTTCGCCTTTGCGGTGCTGATAGGTGAGCAAATTCTCAAAATCGCTATAGGCCGCTGCGCTGGTAAAACCGCCGGAGTATTCGTTATTGATGCCTGTGTAACCCGCATTGAGCGACACATAATAATCTTCGCCCCGCAGGTAGTCGCTGGCATCTTTGGTGCGCATCACTACCACGCCACCGAGGGCGTCTGAGCCGTACATAGTGGATGCAGCGGCTTTAACTACTTCAATTTGCTTAAGACTTTGCACTTCAGTTAAACCGCGGCCTGTGCCTTCAGCACCAGGGCCTAACGGCGAAGCATACTGGTTATTTACCCGTACACCATCTTTTACCATCATGACTCGGTTGCCGCCGATACCGCGAATGGTTACTGAGGTCGGTTTGCCTGCTCCGCCCTTGATATCGACAGCCGATTCGTTACGGAACAGGCTACCAAAGTCATTGCTCATATTACGTTCGATGGCTTGTTCATCTATCACCAAAATAGAGCCTGCCACCTGTTCAATTTTTTGTTCCATACGGGAACCTGAGACCACAATCACTTCTTGAATAAGTGGTTTAGATTGTTCGTCTGCCCAAGCGGGCAATGCACTTGCGACGGCAAGGGCACATAGACTGAGCGGCAATGGTTTCATCAATCACCTTTTTATAAATGAGAATTGTTCTTACCTTGAATATGCGCGATAGCTTATATGGAATTTACCTTGAGGTCAGGTTTTAATTGCCATAATGTGATCGATGCAAAGCCTGTGAATGATGTTTTTAAAGGGAATTATCTATTGAGCCAGTTAACTTGTCAGAGTGTAGAGTAAAAGGATTGTCAGATGAACGAAGAGCAATATGAAAAAGGGCTTAAGGTGCGCCGTGCTGTGATGGGTGACAGTTTTGTCGATAAGGCCCTTAGCAGCGCAACGGATTTTACCCAGCCATTACAGGCGTTAGTGACTGCCAATTGTTGGGGTGAAGTGTGGTCCCGCGAGGGATTACCGCTGCAAACGCGCAGTTTAATCACCATCGCAACCTTAGCGGCACTAAAAGCGCCAGCTGAGTTAAAAGGCCATGTTCGCGGTGCCTTGCGAAATGGTTGCACAGTTGCAGAAATACAAGAAGTACTCTTACATTCAACCGTTTATTGCGGTATGCCGTCGGGCATTGAAGCCTTTAGAGCGGCAAAGGAAGTAATTGAAGAGTGGCAAGCTGAACAGGCCAAGGTGTCGGAGCAGTCTTAATGTTAGACCCGTGTGGCATGTATCCTTTGAGCCATCGGATGTGGCACACATCACCTGATGTGTGCGTACTTAGGATACCTTGCCAGAACGAGGGGATGCTACTCGCTCGATGTTCAATGTTCGATGTTCAATAAGTGTGGCCTGAGTTTTTGCCTGTAGCTTGCGGCTCACACTCAGGCCAAGGCTTGTTATAGCCGCGGATCGGCCGATTGACTCTCTACTTGGCCAATAACAGTGATATCACTCAAGTTTGATAGTTTGCCCCACTGCTGAATGGTCATCATGCCGATGATTTCCTGGGCGGTGAAACTTAAACGTATGCCGTCTTTGCGGTATTCCTGCGGCAGATTTTTAGGCAATATTTTTTGGCCGTTATCGGCGATAATTCCCCAAAAACCCCCTTCTAAATTGAGATATCTTACAGTGCCTTGTAGCATCATACCTTCTCCTTTAGGTGAAATACTTGGCTTGTTAACACCTTGTTTAGCCGCTTGTTGTTGCTGACTTTCGCGCTTATCCATATTGACCGGATTAATCTCTGCGGTGCTTGCTTGAGGCGTGCTTGTTTGTGAAGTGGTTTGCGCAGCGGGTTTGTCCATACCCTGCGCATGTTGCGCTTGAGTTTGCTTTTGACAACCCAACAACAGTGCGGGCAACAGTAGTGCAAATAGACGAATAGGTTGGCGCATCTTGATTCCTTTCAATCACTTTTGGCTATTGATGGCGTGTTGCAACACTCTAGCAAATATTGTCCGCGAGGGGCGATAAGGTTTTTATATCTTTGTGTAGCAGTGTGAAAGGGTAGAGATAACAATTTGAATATAAAGGCAAAGCCAATGCTGCTTTGCCTTTATAAGCCGATTGGCTGGGATAAATTACTTTTGTAGCTGCGCTTTAGCGGCTTCAACCTTGGCGAAATCTAAACCCAGCTCGAGTACCGCTTCTTTAATCACGGCGGGATTTTGCATTACCAGAGCCATCAGTTGTTGCAGTTTTTCAGGTGGAATACCGAGCTGGCCAATAATGCCCATCGCCATCAGGGGATTATCGGTTAATGCTTGAAAAAGCTCGTTAATTTTTGCATCAGTGACATTGTGTTCTTTTAAGATGGCAATAATCGGATTCATTGCAATACCTTATCAACGTTAACGGAAAACGGCCGCTATGCTATCACAGATAGCTAAACCTTTTGGATGAACAATTTTATACCATAGTCATTCCCTATAAGTTGACTACTAATACAGTATGGATTTCGGTAAGTGGCAACTTTCTTAATGCTTTCATAAATTAACCATCGTTAATCTATTTTCGCGATTCCATTCATCGGTATTAATCGTTTCAATTACTTAGAAGCCTGTCATTAGACTGCAATCTCGGTTGTGTTAACGGCATATGACAATTTTGCCTTGGAGTAACACAACGATAAGGATTGCTGTATGCCGTCAAGCAGCAAGCGGATGGCTCATTGTTAATACAAATCAATGGGCCGAACAGGACGAAACTAGGTAACTATCATGAAAATAAACACCCTTCCTACGCTATCGGCGTTAACTTTGGCTATGTCTCTCGCATTGGGGGCGGGAACGGCCACAGCGCAAGAGCAAGTCACAGGTAATCAATTTTGGTGGCCTGAAAAATTAAATCTCAGTCCATTACGTCAAAATGCGATTGAATCCAATCCCTATGGCAGTGATTATCACTATGCCGAAGCCTTTAAAACCTTAGATCTCGATGCGGTAAAAAAAGATATCAAAGCCTTGATGACAGAGTCTCAGGACTGGTGGCCCGCCGATTATGGTCACTATGGGCCTTTCTTTATCCGTATGGCGTGGCATAGCGCGGGCGTATACCGGATTTTTGATGGCCGCGGTGGTGCTGCGGGTGGCCAACAACGTTTTGAACCCTTAAATAGCTGGCCGGATAACGTGAGTTTAGATAAAGCGCGCCGTCTGTTGTGGCCTATCAAGCAAAAATACGGCAGCAAGCTGTCTTGGGGCGACTTGATGGTGCTAACGGGTAACGTGGCATTAGAGTCGATGGGCTTTAAAACCTTTGGTTTTGCGGGTGGTCGTGAAGACGACTGGGAAGCCGAAATGGTCAATTGGGGCTCAGAAAAAGCGTGGCTCGATAGTAAAAGACGCAACGAAAAGGGCGAATTGGCTAAACCTATGGGCGCGACCCAAATGGGCTTAATTTACGTTAACCCAGAAGGCCCGAACGGAGTGCCCGATCCCTTAGCTTCGGCAAAAGAAATCCGCGATACCTTTGGCCGTATGGCGATGAATGACGAAGAAACCGTTGCCTTAATCGCTGGTGGTCACACCTTTGGTAAGGCGCACGGCGCACACGATCCCGCAAAATGCGTGGGTGCCGATCCGGCCGCAGCAGGCATTGAAGAGCAAGGTCTAGGCTGGAAAAACAAATGTGGTAAAGGCCACTCTGAAGACACTGTTACCAGTGGTCTGGAAGGGGCTTGGTCATCCAACCCAACCAAATGGACCATGGAATATTTAACTTGGCTGTATACCTTTGACTGGGTACAAACCAAGAGTCCAGCGGGCCATATCCAATGGACGCCAGCCGATGATAAGGCGGCAAATCTAGTACCCGATGCCCACTTACCGGATAAGCGCCACGCGCCGATTATGTTCACTAGTGATATCGCGTTGAAGGAAGATCCTATTTATCGCGAAATCACCACGCGTTTCCTGAAAAATCCTAAGGAGTTTGAGCTAGCCTTCGCTAAGGCGTGGTTTAAGTTAACTCACCGCGATATGGGGCCAAAAGCGAGATATTTAGGTGCCGATGTGCCAGCAGAAACGCTGATTTGGCAAGATCCTATTCCTGCCCTTGACCATCCGCTTATCGATAACGCCGATATTAAAGCCTTAGGCAATAAGATCTTAGCATCTGGGTTAACAGTGCCTGAGTTGGTGAGAACCGCATGGGCGTCGGCAAGTAGCTTCCGTGATACCGATATGCGTGGCGGGGCAAATGGCGCGCGCATTCGTTTAGAGCCTATGATGAACTGGCAGGCCAACAATCCAAAAGAGTTAGCTAAGGTGTTGGCTAAGCTTGAGAAAGTCCAAAAAGACTTTAACGGTTCGCTCAAGGGCGGCAAAAAAGTCTCTTTGGCTGATGTGATTGTGCTTGGCGGTAGCGTCGCGGTTGAGAAAGCCGCCAAAGAGGCGGGAGTGATGATTTCGGTGCCATTTACCCCAGGTCGAATGGACGCCACACAGGCGCAAACTGATGTGAACTCCTTTGCGGTGCTTGAACCTGCGGCTGATGGTTTCCGTAACTATTACTCAAAAGACAACAGCTTGTCTCCCGCTGAGATGCTGATTGAGCGGGCCAATATGCTCAACCTGACCGTGCCCGAAATGACGGTGCTGGTGGGTGGTTTGCGTGCGTTGGATGCCAATAGTGCTGGCGTTAAGCACGGTGTATTTACCGATAAGCCAGGTGTGCTGAGCAATGACTTCTTCGTTAACTTACTCGATATGTCGACTAAGTGGAGCAAGTCGGCCAAGCAAGAGGGCATCTACGAGGGGCAAGACCGTAAGAGCGGTAAGCTTAAGTGGACAGCAACCCCAGTCGATCTTATCTTCGGCTCTCACTCTGAATTGCGCGCCGTGGCTGAAGTGTATGGCGCACAGGATGGTCAAGACAGATTCGTGCAAGACTTTGTTAAAGCGTGGAATAAAGTCATGAATGCCGATCGCTTCGACATCTAAAGTGAGCGGTTAACCTCAAGCCCATCCGCGCGTTTTCGTCGGGTGGGCTTTTTTATTTTTGTGGGTAATCAGTGTTTGAGCGATTGCTGGCTGGCATTCCATTCTGCTTATTTACTCAGTAGTATCAATGCCATGACAAATTTTACGCATATTCAGTCGAGTCAATGTTAATCGGGTTGAATACCTAAGGAAGTGGGATGGGTAATAGTGCTACGTACGGGGATAAAACGCTTGTTGTAAAAGGGTTGCGCTACGGTCGTGGCAATGAGCTGCTAGTCGTTGAAGATTGGCAGTTAATGCCGATGCAACATTGGGCCATTTTTGCGACCGACAGCTATAGCGGCTCACTCCTTGGGCGAATATTAGCGGGTGATATACAGCCTGATGAAGGCGAGATATCTGGATTACCGTCGCGAATTGGTTGGGTGTCACTCGGTTTACAGCAGGCATTACTTGAACGTGAGCTAGCAAAGGATGAACTCGACTATGGTTCAACGGTTGAATCATTAGTGCTGGAATCTTGTCTGCATACTGAACGTTTGAGCACCTTTTTACAAAAAGTGGAACTCGAACATTTAGCGCAAAGAGGATTTAGACAGTTATCGACTGGTGAAACCCGGCGGGTGATGTTAGCGAGGGCACTGGCAACTGAACCTGAGTTATTGATTTTAGATGACCCTTACGCTGGGTTGGATAGCGAGCATCAACTCAGCCTATCACGGCTGTTAGTTGAAATTGCCGAATATACTCAGTTGCTTATTATCACCTCCCGCCAAGAAGAGTTACCACCCTGTGTTAGCCATGTGGCACTGTTTAATAGCGATATGCTCAAATCGGGTCAGCATGTGCATCAACTCAGTACACCTATGTCGATTGAGCAGTGGCATAGTCACCCTGTGATGGCGCATCTAAATGCACTTTCGGCCAGCCGCAGTGCCGAGCTTTTAGCGCTGATGGAGCGTCAACGTCACAATGCTGAAGCCTTTGATCCCTTAGTTGAGATTAAAAATGGCAAGGTGGAATATGTTAGCGGCTTGATTTTTAAAGGTGTGAATTGGCGGATTAATGCGGGCCAACATTGGCAAGTGCGCGGGCCAAATGGTTGCGGTAAGAGTACCTTACTCGGGCTGATTTTGGGCGATCATCCCCAATGCTACAGTAACGATATCACCCTCTTTGGGCGTCCACGAGGCAGTGGTGAGAGTATTTGGCAAATAAAACAACGGATTGGCATAGTGTCATCGGCCTTGCATTTGCAATACCGAGTGAGTTGTTCGGCGCTCGATGTCTTGTTATCGGGTTTTTACGATTCTATCGGCCTGTACCATAAGCCCACTAAACCTCAGGTCGATTTGGCGAAGGAATGGCTAGCGATACTGCATATGAGTGAGTTTGCCAGCACGGGTTTTAAGCAATTGGATTACGGCCAGCAGCGGCTATTGCTTATAGGCAGGGCCTTGATTAAACAGCCGTTATTGTTGATTTTGGATGAACCCTACCAAGGGCTCGACTTTATCAATCGCACTTTGGTAATGCGGGCGCTGAATATGATTGCCGAGCACCATCTTAGCCAATTGCTTTATGTCTCCCACCATAGGGAAGATGCCTTGCCAGCCATTAAAAACTTTGTCGATTTTATCAAACAGGAAGAAGGTTATTCGGTCGAGATTAGTGAGGGTGCCGATGTGTAACTCGAATTAGCTATCGAGCCGAACCTTATCATCATGGTGAGTAAAACTGTGATAACAACCTCGGTTTAAAAGTGATAAATGACCATAATAGTTTTTGGCGTACGCCAAAAACTATTCAAAGGGAGCGTCAATACTCGATTGCTTTCTAACATTTGCCCCTGAGGTGCAATTACAAATGCCCAGACCCAAAAAGTGCCGTCAATTATCGAGTTGTGTGCCCTGTAGTCTGTTTAAACCTAATGGCATACCAGCGGCTAACTTATCCCAAATCCTTTTAGCTGCCGACGAGTTTGAAGCCTTGGAGCTTGGTGATGTGCAGCGCTTAAGCCAGCTTGAGGCCGCAGCGCAAATGGGGATCTCGCGGCAAACCTTTGGTTATCTGCTCGCCAGTGCTCGCCAAAAAGTGGCGACCGCCATCACCCAAGGGCTGGTGCTGAAATTACCTATTTCAAACGATAAGGACCCAATATGATTATCGCCCTGCCTATTAGCCGTGGACGGCTTGCCAGCCATTTTACTAAGGCGCAGCAAGTCCATTTTTATGATGAAAATCATCAGCTTTTACTTTCTATCCCGAACCCCGCCCTTGGCGGCAATTGCCAAGATAAAAAAGCCTTGTTAGATGCCATTCGCGCCCAGCACACCAGCATTGTGGTGGTGCAACATATTGGTGAGCGTATGCTTGGTAAGTTACTCGATGCAGGGATCAGTGTGAGCCGAGGGGATAATCAACTATCGATTGCCACGCTGCTTGCTCAGAGTAAAGAGGTGAATTTGCGCTTAACCGAGGCATCACAGGGGCGTGCATCCCTAAAACATTTAGCCAAGGGCGGATGCTGTGGTGCTAAAGGAAGTTGTGGCTGCGGCGGTAAGGCAAAGACAACTCAAACCTTGTTGAGCATGACTCAAGCGCAGCCAAGCTTAACCTTAGCTAAACCCATCGCATACAGTGGTTTTAGATTATCAAAATAGTCATGGCGTTATTGTAGGTGCGGAATAAAATTTGATACTAAACAATCAATTACCCCTGTGAGTACCGTTTAGATTAAACATGACCCAAAATAAAGATTTATACTAATTGCTACTACTCAGTCCGAATCGAGCTACAACCGAGTATTAAAGTATCATACTCGTTGTAGCTCACTTCGGGACAAAAGCGAAATAGCCTTTTATCTACTCAGGAAGTTTATTACCATTGTTTCCAAAGTGACACGCCGCCTCTTTATTTAACATGAAGTATCCCTATAGGCTCGACGGCGACATCTGCGGTACAGGATGTACTAATGCAGCGATCACATGGATGTGAATGAGCTGCCATGTCGCCGACGGTCACTGTAGACCCAATGCTAATTTTAACTATCCATTTGCTATATGTACGTAAAAAGCACCAGCTGTATGCCTGCAAGTGATTGTTATACCTATATTTGCTTAAGATCATTACGCATTTGTTCTCGCAGTTCTTTCGCCTTGCTTTTGGCTAGCTCACCAACTCTCATAAGCTCAGCTTGATTCTCCGCCGCCAAGTCTTGGTTATTCTCTATCGTTATTTTGACCAAATCTGACATCATCTTTCCAGATATCGAAAAAAGCTGATCGTATAACTCCTTGATTTCGTCAAGCAACACTGCCACTTCGTCACTTGCCGTTAAACGAAGGCTATTAGTCTCGGACTCAATAACTCGAAGCTCTAGGAATCCGTCTCGAGTTATTTTTGATATTTCCTCAGAAAATCTAATAGTTGCAGTTGTTGCCTCAGCTTCATCGTTACGATCACAAGCATGCAAATACGATGACATAAACTGATTCATTATCGGGAGGAATACATTTTGATAATCAGTTTGGTGCCTATTGTGTATGGCATCAATGTGTCTGAAATATGATTCATATTGCGCTGCCTTCATTTCGAAGACTTTTTTTCTCCGTTCTAGATCAAGATCAAACGATTGCTTAACTGCAATAAGCTCTCGTTCGTGACGCTTCTTATTAAAATATAGAAAAGCTAACCAGAGTGCATTTACTACCCCAAATGCCCACGCAGCATATTCAGGTTTCTCTGAAATTATTTTGAATAATTCTTCCATTCTCGAAAATCTACTTTAGGTATAACGTCTTAGTATTTATGCGCTGCGCTGTTCCAAATAAATCGAGCAAATAAATCGAGCCACCCATTTTAAATCAATAACATAATGCACTTTCCGTTTACCTACAACTTGTAAAGTTAATATTGTTCAAAAAAGAACCATCAAAAGTCACAGGGATAGCATCTGAGGTAATAAATTGAGCTAATTCCTTAAAAAATAGTGT
>NZ_AKZL01000073.1:0-23207 GCF_000282755.1 Shewanella sp. POL2 | reverse complement strand
AACCAACGCTCCCTGTCAGAAACAGCTATGTATCGATCGTTACAAGCAACTGATTAGCCCGAAATTGAGCCTGCGGGACTACAACGGCCAAGTCGACGAGGCACTGGCTGGTGTGAAAGTGATGAACAAAGTCATAGGACTGGGTATGCCTATTCGCCAGAGGGTCAATTAATACCAGGAACCCTTTTAGGAAAAGGCATACCTAAGATTGATTTAGGCAACAACGCCCCTTAAATCAGTAGAGAGGACACGCTATGAGTAAATTAGAAGGTGGCAGTAAAAGCGAGATTATAGATCGTCGAGAGCAGCGTTTTTTTGCTATTTTCGATGCTTCTTTTTTAATAACTGGGCTTTTTGGATATGTACTGCTTTTTAATGCGACCAAAGAGGATTTAATCGTTTTCATTGGGGTCATTAATTCGTATGTGCTATTGAATCAGCTTGTTAAGGCAAGTTTCAACTTCAATTACATCCTCAAAGTGGCAGTTATATCTATCGTCTTTGGCGCGATATACCGCTTTTTAGCTTCACTAGCAATTTAACCAAGACAGTTAATGCTGCCATTGCAGCTTAACATCAAAATTTAACCCTTGGGGTGAGTAATGCCCCCAAGGGCCATGCTCACCCCTTTTTTATACCTGCCCACGGGCAATAGGAGTGAGTTATGGGATTTTTCTCTTGGAAAACAGCTGACAAAAACGAGTCTATCTACAACATCTATTCTGGCTGCGAAGTCAAAGAAGTTTATATGTTGCAGCCTCACGACCAGCCACCAATCAAAGAACCCGAATATGAGGGTTGTGGCGTATTTGGTGGTGTAGATGCGTATGTCTGGCTAGCTCAAGCCAATGCGGAGCATTACGGTTTCGACAGTAATGAGCTAGACAGCGAAGAGCTACGCGGTCTCGGGATTGCGATTGAGTTAGGTGATGTCTTACAAGACACGCAAACAGGCGATTATTGGCATCTATGCAGTGATAATCGCATGTTAATACCTGGCAGATATGCAGCATGTAATTACGCTGAAGTGATCCCCGAGTTAGGTGATTGTGCAAACAATCTGATCCAATCAGGTCGTTTTAAGCAGGTGAGAATTAAGGCGATAAAGCCTGCACTTTACCTACTTAAGTTTTCACATAACCCTCGTGCCATTTACGAAGATTTACCGCCCTCAAAGCAATGCCCAAAACAGGGATTTTTCGTAAAGTGGTGAGAGCGAGTAATCGTTCCGTTGTTAGTCGTTTACATTTTTAACCCTTGGGGGTGAGTTTAGCCCCTCCGGGCCATAACTCCCCCTTTTTTAGTTTATGCCTTACGGGCATTTTTGAATTTGGAGTGAGATATGGAAAATTTAGTAGTTGGTGCCTGGGAAACAAGCACTAAAAAAATCGTGGCCTATGCCACTTTACAGGGTATAGAAATTGACCGTCGCCCTAAGCGCCATGTTTATCACATAGGTTTATATGAGATAAAACAATCAGGCGACGTGAGACTTGCTGCAGTTGAGACCGTGAAACTCGAAGGGAACCTACTTCCGTTTGAGATTCAGGATGAACTAGAACTCATGAATTTGTGCTTCTGGGGCTTCCGTATTGCGAAAGCAAAACCTACGTCTTTGAAGTCAATTAGCCGTGATGACATCGGGCTTATTGAGTTCTGCTATGCAATGTCTTCGAAACCTCAAGCCATTCCGTTGCCACTCACTGAAGAAGTGAGCTGGAACGGGATTGTGAGCTTCGGTCAAAACGCAGGGAGATTAGCACATGCTAAATAACTCTCATGCAAGCAAGAAAGCGTCATTGTTAAACATTAACGAGCTTAAAGAGGCGTTAAATAGTATCGATGGCAACCTGTATTGGTTCAGAAAAAGAGGTCCGAGATACATCTCAAGTAAGGAAATTGCTCAGCAACGATGGTTACGCCGACTCATTAAGAAGCGTATCCAAAAAGGGAGAGCAAAACCGGAGTTAAGTATGTATGGGTCTACAATGGTCAGAGATTTCTGGCCATTCGGCGGCTCATTAAACTTTGAGTCCTCGCTTAAGAGTGGATGGGAGCGGGAGTATTGCGACGAGTATCAAGGATTATGGGTTAACCCTCAATCTTTCATGTTATGTACTTACACCGAAGGGGACGTGGTTTACGTCAACGCCCCTGACGAGCTTACGTACCAATCGGAATACAACCGGCACATCAGTTTCATCAACGATCTTTAGTCACGATTAATAACTATCGGGTAAGACCTACCCGACGGGTGTGGCTTACTTTAAAAGGAGCAAGTCATGCTGATATCAATTGAGTCAGATAATAACTCCACTCTTCTTTTGCAGCTTGAAGTTAAAGGTATTTCTGTTTTTACTGAATGCCGAAGCGGTTACTGCGGGGCTTGCAGCACCAAATTAGTTAATGGAGTTGTAAGCTATAAAGAAGAGCCAGTTAGCGTCAAAGCCGGTCATGTGCTTGTGTGTTGTGCAATAGCACATACTGACGTGACCTTAGAAGTTTAATTTCTATTACCCCTTGGGTGAGCAATCACCCTTGTGGGTTGCTCACTCTTAATCCATTCGGAGTGAGTTATGCAAGTAGATAAAGTTATTCGATTAACAGAGGAAGACGAAGGTGGTATGGGGATTGTTCGAATGTGCAATTATAACATCGTCAGTAGTCCTTCTCGCCGTCAAGTGCTTACTAAGCGATTTATGCGTAAAAAGCCAGTTACGATCCAAAACCTCGACAATGGGTTCTGGATCCTGCGCTATGCAATGGGTAATTCGGGAAATCTTTCACTAACGAAGAATCAGATAGCGATAGATTACGACGGGATTCAGCAGTTGGGATTAAAGCTGCATACTAATCCTGTCAATTTAAAGGTGACTGATTCGACGCAGTTAGAGATTTTCAAACATTTTTGGGATCATCAAGACTTAAACATTCGTATTTCTATGCGAATGGGCGCAATAGGTCTTGTTCTTGGCACCATAGGTTTTGCAATCTCGATAATCTCGATTTTTTAACTTAACAATGTAAAACGGTTACGCCGTTACAAAGACCCTAGGGTGAAACGACCCTAGGGCGTTCACCCATTTAAATTTTGGAGTGAGCACCATGAATTACGAATCAGAAATTAATACTGTTTTCGCTTCTATGACATCTGAATCGAATCGATTAAACCTGCCGATTGTCTATAAAGATGATTTAAAGGTCGATCTCGAAACGCTTACAAGGTTTGCTGACAAAGGTATCAAGCAGTTCTTGTGGCAGCTGCGCGAAGGCGGTTCGGTGTTAATCCCTGTGGGACTTGGCGTAAACCCTGTATATGTGAGCTTTTGGCACAATGCAGGTTACCCCACAAGCCCTTATTTAATCTCAATTGATGACGGGAAATCATCGATAGAACCGATCTCAATTGAAAAAATGCTTAATATTGTTCACCGGAAACCGCATGGTCAGTTGGAGGATATTATTAAGCGTGGATGCGATTTAAATATCTGGGGACTATGGAACACTCCCAGTTTTGAATCATTTTCAGTGGCAGGCTGGCTCGATTATTTTCAGTATGCAGGCAATAAACTGATGGTGGATTTAATCAAGCAACATCTGCACTAAAGTATAGAACGACGTTGGAATGCTACGGCATCCCTTCGTCGTTTTTTTTTGGGATTTTTTGGCTAGTTAATTTGAATAAACGGTCTTTAACGCGGCTCTTGCCATCGAAAACCAACCCGCAAAGGCGCTGGTGGCGGGTGACATTTTAAATGCACGATTGACCTTGAATAAGCGATTAAACGCGAGGCCTGCGCCGACTTCTGCCAACGACAAACTGCAGCGGTGGAATCGGTGGAGCACATCTTCTACTTCATCCACTGAAATAACCCCCGTTAACAGCAGATTGCTATTATCACTGTACACGGCGGCAAACCCTTCCAGTTCCGCATTGGGCGCAACGTTATATTGCTCAGGCTCGCTCATGGCATCAATGTTAGCTGTAGTGAACTCTTCCCCTTTGGAAATGGCTTTGACGCGGAATTCCCCAGCTTTATCCGATTTATACAACCGGTTGTAGCCTCGAGCAGTGAGTATTGGGTAAGGCTCTGCAATGCCTGGTATTGAGACTAAGGCCAAGTCTGAATGGTGAGGGTGCAGGTTAATCTCTTCGTCAAATAGGAGCTTAATCAGTTGCTTTAAATGCTCTTTGTTGACCTGTTCTGGCGCGAGACCAATCAATCTTAAATGAACCTCCAAGAACACCAAACGACTCGGCGCACTGTTGCAGCCTAACTCCACTGCCAATTCGGAAAATAGTGGGTGAATCGTAATGCGCGACATGCATACCTCAAGATGTAAATTTGTTATGTGAACTTTATCTCACAGAAAATTTTTTTCGCAAATTTAGAAGCACTGACCAAGTTTTAACAAAAAATATCTACCCAATTTTTTGTTATCCTGTATTATTCTCGTTATTGGGTAGATATTTTTTTGATGCACGTCACCAAGTTTGTAAAAATAATATTATAACCAACTGATTTAACAAGATAATGCAGCAAAATTTGCCACGTTTTAGAACTGTGATGAAATGATTCTGGTCGTAAACTTTAACAAACAAGGAATTACTAGATGAAAACTCAACACAAATTAACAACCGTAGCATTATCTGTTTTAGCTCTGTCTGCTTGCAGCTCAAACCCTGTTTCTGATTATGTCGAAGCACAACAAGAGCTAGTAGAACAAAAAAATGAACAAATGAACGACGCTATTGAAGAGGCGCCTGAGTGGTTCTTAAACCCTCCTGCTTCGAATGGTGATGGCGTTTACGCGACGGCAATGGGCCGTGCTGATAACTTGATGGCCGCTCGCAATATTGCGAACTTAAATGCGGAATACGCGATTGCTAAGACAGTATCGCAGGAAGTTTCTGGTCGTGAGCGTCAAAACACTGAAGTGCGCAATGGTCGCACTAATCAGTTGAATGATGAAACAATTGTTAAGCTAGTAAATCGTGCAAAAGTCGTTGGCTATAACCACGTTAACACCCAAGTTCGCGTCGATAACGGGCTGTACGTAGTGTATATGCTGTTACACCTGCCTTACGACAAGCTGGAGCGCATGATTGAACTAAACGATCGCAGCTTTGAAGAGCGCTCTAAAAAGGCTTATTCAGAAGTTGAAGCATTAGTGAAACCTTCTCCGACTGTGAGAAATGTAACAGCTGCGGAAGTTGTAACCCAATGAGATATGCTGCTCATGTGGGCCTAGGAGTGGGTTGTTGGGGCGTTTACGCTGCTATCGTCAACTCCTATGCCCCTGAGACAGTAATCGGTGTTGTAGATGCCTGTTTGATGTTACCCGTGGTGGCGATAGCGTCGTTATTACCTGACATAGATCATCCTGAGTCGAAATTGGGAAGAAGGATTAAACCAATATCAACGATTCTTTCGCTCTTCTCACATCGTGGTATCACTCACTCATTGTGGGCTGTTGGGCTAATGGTCTGGCTTTTAGCCAGCCATCAAGCTGACTCTATCGCATCGCAAGCCCTAGTCATTGGCTATTTAAGTCATTTACTTGGGGACGCGGTGACTCCTGCCGGAATTAGACCATTTTGGCCATTGGGTAGAGCGCAACGAATTGGGCTAAATCATGCAGTAGTAGCAAGTGTTGGTATTATTTTATTTTTAAGATGGATGTATTGAAGATGGGAAGTTCTGGTGCGCAAAACGTAGTGATGATGTTTAGAGCTCGCGAAGAGAAAACTCTCAGAGATTCAAGATTTTCTGAGATTGTTGATTCTGCGACGCCAAAAGATGTTAAAGCTATGATCACTGTTGTGTTGGAGCAACAACTGAATCGCTCAGTCGTTGTAATTCAGCACGACTCGCATCTTGAGTTTGTCGCCGGTGACACTCGATTAGAAGTCGGGGTTAACGGTAATTACTTCAACGAAAAATTTTGGAACGATGAATACCCTGCGGCTGAGCTACGTTTAGCGTTAATGTTTAGCTCGGATTCGGTGAAATGTACGCCGGAATGGAATGCAATGGTGAATTTCAAAGCTAAGCACATTCGTGATTCTATTCGTGTATCACTCGCCACTGGTGTCGTAACGTGCGCAAGTTGTGCAGATTTCTGGGGTGGGGCAAGTCTGCTAAAATTGAAATTTTTAATCACTAACTTAGTAAATAGCCTGCATCACATCACGTCTTCAGTCTAAATTATTTAACGAAATCTCGCGAAATTCTCCATCTATAACGAGCATCGCTTAGGTGGAGATGGATAGCGAACCAGCCGTTAGGTTGGCCTATCTTGGTTTTGGATATATTGCTTTAAGATCTCCAAAGGCGCACCGCCTGCCGTTAACAGGCAGTATGCACGACTCCACAACACGGGCTTCCAGTAAAATGGCTTCAAGTGGTCGGCATACTTTTTACGAATCAGCCTACTCGATACTGTTTTGAGGCTATTTATGAATTTAGCGGGTTCGATGGTGGGATTTAGCTCCAACATTAAATGAACGTGGTCTGCCTCCCCGCCAAACTGCAATAGTTGGACGCTCCAATGCTCACACTGAGCTTGAAAAATTGCCTCTAGCTCATCAAGCATTTCATCGGTGAAGCATTTATGCCGATATTTAGTAACTAACACCAAATGAAACTTCATGTCGTAAATGCAGTGATAATGGGATTTCATCGATTGACACCAAATATTATTTACTGCTATTTTTTCAGGTATGAACAAAAAAATCCACACTAAAACACTTAAAGTTAGAGTCCGTGATAAGCATGTCAAAACGCTTAATGCATGGGCTTTTGCCGTTAATCAAGTGTGGAATTATTGCAATGAACTATCTCACCGCGCCATTAAGGAACGCCAAAAATGGCTTTCAGGTTATGATTTACAAGATTACACCAAGGGTGCCAACAAAGAGCTTGGGCTTAATTCTGCCACCATCCAAATGATTGGACACGAGTACGTGACGCGCAGAAAGCAGTTTAAAAAAGCCAAGTTGAACTGGCGTAAGTCTCGTGGAGCAAAGCGATCACTCGGTTGGATTCCTGTTCGTAGCGATTGCATCAGCTTTAAGAATGGGCAGATCTATCATAATCGTCACTATTTCAAGGTATGGGACAGTTATAGCCTCTCTCAATACCAATTCAAATCAGGATCATTCAACGAAGACGCCCAAGGCCGCTGGTACTTTAACGCTGTGGTCGAAGTAAAGCCAGAGCAAAGCTCAGGGACAGCCAGTGTCGGCATAGACCTTGGTTGTAAAGAGGCCGCGACGGATAGTAACGGTCATAAGGTAGTAGGTCGGCAATATCGCAAACTCGAACAGCAATTAGGTATTGCGCAACGGGCTAACAAAAAAACTCGAGTCAAGGCGATTCACGCCAAAATCTGCAATCGTAGAAAAGATGATTTGCACCAATACAGTCGCCAGCTCGTCGATAGCAACGCGGCGATCTTCGTTGGTAACGTCAATTCCCTAGGTTTAACAAAAACCAAACTGGCCAAATCCGTTTTAGATGCTGGATGGGGAATACTCAAAACAATGCTGGAATATAAATGCGCTCACGCAGGCGTTGTTTTTGAAGTGGTCAACGAACGTTACACAACCCAAATCTGTTCGTGCTGTGGGGAGATCCCCGCCAGCAGTCCGAAAGGTAGAGCAGGTTTGCGAATAAGAGAATGGTCTTGTGGCAGTTGTGGTGCTACGCATGATAGAGATGTCAATGCAGCCAAGAACATTCTTGCGGCCGGGCATGGCCGTCTAGCGGTAGGAATCCCCCACTATAGTCAGCTTGTCTGATTTAGTGGAGGGAGGATGTCAAGTTCAAAGATGGCAATATCTACATTGCCAAGTCCAAACAGCCGCTTGATATTCGCTGGTCGCGTGAACTTCCTAGCGAACCAACTACCGTCACTATCTCGAAAGACAGTGCAGGCCGCTACTTCGTGTCTATGCTTTGCCGCTTCGAGCCTAAACCACTGCCTGTTACCAAAAAGACAACGGGTATTGATTTGGGTTTGACCGACCTTGTGATTACCGCTGACGGGTTTAAATCTGGCAATCCCCGCCATACTGCAAAGTACGAGAAGAAATTGGCTCAGGCGCAACGCCGCCTTTCCAAGAAGAAGAAAGGAACTGCCAACTTCCACAAAGCCAGAATCAAAGTTGCTCGCATTCAGGCGAAGATTGCCGACTGCCGCCGCGACTTTACCCACAAACTCACCACTACGTTGATAAACGAAAACCAAGTGATTAGCTGTGAGAGTTTGAGCGTTAAAAACATGGTCAAGAATCCGCGACTTGCTAAGGCCATTGGTGACGCCAATTGGGGCGAAATGGTTAGGCATCTTGAGTACAAAGCAGAATGGCGCGGCAGAACACTTGTCCAGATTGACAAGTGGTATCCGTCTAGTAAGCGTTGTAATTGCTGTGGTCACGTAGTTGATTCTCTACCGTTACATATAAGGCATTGGACTTGTCCAGCGTGTGAAGCGCGCTTAGACCGTGATACCAATGCCGCTATTAATATCAAAGCCGCTGGGCAAGCGGTGTTAGCTTGTGGAGCGTAAGTAAGTCCCGATTGTTCTAATGAACTTCGGGCATAACGCCTTGAAACAAGAATCCCCTTCCTTTAGGGAGGGGAGCAGTCAATTAGCGCTCTGATTCTCTATTACTCCAAGTAAAGAAGTGCTTTTGCTTGTGGGTAATGGTCATCCAAGGACGATATTCAGTCCCCTTGTTCTGTGAAAGTCTGGTATAAATCTGCATTACATTCTGTAAGTATTGGATTTTTACCGTGGCAGTTTTAGAGTTGTAATGACCAACCGCCTCCCACACCGACTGACCTACGTTCAATTCTGACATACGGCGCAGCAATACGTCAGCGGCAGCAGCAACGCCTGTACACGTATCCTGGGCCACTTGACGCCAATCAGGGTAGCGCGACTTAAACCATGTCTCCGTATACTGAATCGTGTTGATTTGACCAACGCCCAGATCAAACGAACCATTCTTATTCTGAACAATCGCCCCACGTCTGCCGCCCTCAGCAACCAGTACCGCGAGTAATAAGTCTGGGTCGATAGGCCGAGCAGCTTTAGCAATACAAAACTCAAGTTCCTGCTGGGGTACTCGATAGCCATTACTTAAGTAAGTGTCGTTCAAATCTGCAACAGTTGACATGTTGTTTGTGTTTAAAAAAATGTGTAATATCGGCGAGTATAACACGAGATATTTATTAGAGAAGCATTCGAATGGCATTCAGCGGCGCAACGATTTTGGAATCATTGGTTAAGAATATTAAAGCCAACAAATTCAGTTTTTTAGATTCGCTTAAAAACAAGCTAAAAAACAAATCGCTTGCGGATAACTCTCGCAAACGGAGAGGTCTTGATCCGGTAATTGTCTCCGTGGTGTCGGTATCTGTCCTTGCGTATTTTATGTATTCCGGCGGTGTCGATAGATTTATCTTGTGGTACAAACTGGCGAGTAATGCAGACAACGCGTTGTTAACTGATCCTGTCAATGTTTCTATTCGCTCACTCGACACATTGGCTGCAGCCAATCCTGTGGCCAAGTCGAATTTGACTGTGCAATTCGATGGGGTGACCACTTACCTTGCCGACGATACAAAATTTAAAATCAGCCTCGTGTTTACTGATTACCCTGACTGCGCTGTCGTTATTGACGGGTATATGGCTGAGACCACTGGCGGAATTAAAGAGGACAGCAAGGCTCACGTAAGCTGCTTATTCTACGAAAGAGAGTCAATTTTTGGCACTATTCCACTCACGAGCATTACCACTATACAGAAGCCAGGCCAAGACAATGAAGTGAACGCCGAACAAAGTAATCAGCGTAAGTATCTCGTAGATGCAGAGCCCCTTCCCATGGCCAAAATGATAGGTTGGAACCAACTGACATCCTCCGAGAAAATCAAATTTGGCAGAGAGTAGTTAAGGAGTACCTATGCTGTCAGTTTTGCATATCAATGACCTTTACATCGTTTTAGAAAATCTAACGTCCAACCGAATCCCTGCGACCTATATCTCAGAATTTTTGCCGGAAGCGAAAATGCCTGCAATTGTGTACCTAATTGACCGAGGACGACTGGTGAAATTATGTCGTGAAAGAGGTTAGATTGTGGGATTTGAAGCCTGTTCAGTCAGCCAGTTTTCATGGATGCACACCATGATCGCCGCGACAACCACAAATCAAGTGGCTTGTTTATAAAGAAATATTCCAAAAATTTGCCAGAAAAAAAGTGTGTGGCTTAATACTCATAACAGTAAAAACAAAGCGATTACGTTATGAAAGCGAGTCAGTACAAACAGTTAGCTATAGCCAACAATCGGCAAGTGACCGTTCCTGAGATAAACATCGAAAAAATGCATATTCAGTATGTTATTGATGAATCGGGTTTTGACCTTCCCAGAGACCAGTTAGAAGCCTACATGCTCAGTGTTTACGCTGCGACAGGCTTGTCATGGAGCCCAGGTGAAAATCTGCTGTATTTGGCGCTGAATGACGAAGGTCAGATTGAAACCAAACTGACCTATATCGGCGGTCTGGATTTAGCGCTGCAATCGGGTGAAATTCAAGCATATCAGGCATGGGCCATTCGAGAAGGGGACTCTATTCGAGTTTTTAACGACAGAATGCCACTGGTCAGCTTGGTTGGCTTATCACCTAAACGTGGCGAATTGCGTGGCGGTATTGCTTCAGCGCTATTGCCATCAGGCGAATACGTGTCCTTTGAGATTGACCAAATTGAACTGGAATCTGTAGCTGAGAACGGCTCAGAGGTTTGGCAATCAATCTACGTCGATGAAATGGTAAAGAAGCAAGCGCTTTGGCGCCTATTAAACCATGTCGCGATCACTGCATTTGACGGCTTTTATAACACCCTTACGGCGCATTGTGAGGCGTTAAGGCCAATCCGCAAAATTGAAGCACCGACCAAGAAAACAAAGTTTATGGCTGCTGGCGTGGTAGAAACATCAGCATGTCGTTTCGATGCACTATTTGACTAAACCAGAGGTTTTTATGAGTACCAGATACACCTCGGCAGATGCCGCACACTACGTTCAACATCTCTGTGTCGAATTTAATACTGCATACCCTAATAACAATTTTCCGTACTCGGAGCTAAACATTTTATTTGCTCAGTTGCAGCGCCTGTTAATGCTCAATCCATCCCAAATTGGCTGGGTAAATATTCATAGCGTTTTTGATGTCATGACTGAGTTGACACAAGCACAAATCAGCCTCAATCCGAACCGCAAGCAGGCATCTATTCTGTTAGGGGCTTACTACGATAGTGGTTGGTTAGGGGTGCAACTGTGCTGGACATACCGTGGTTACCGTGACGCGGCGGCAAAGGCGGGGATCATCCGTTCTGCACGACCTGTGATTGTGTATGAAGCCGATGATTTTCAGTGGATTGACTCTTTTACTCCACCTCGCCACCAATATGACCCATTTAGCAAGAATCGTGGAAATATCCGTGGTGCCTACTGCGTGGCAGAGCTTGCAGGTGGTGGTGTTTGCGTAACACATTTCACCTTTGATGATCTCATGACGACCTTTGAACATCGTCAGGTGGCCACAAGAGCTTGGAATGAATTTTTTGTAGGGATGATCTTAGCTAAAACAGTGAGACTGTCCGAAAAAGCATGGTCTGAAGCGGCTTAAGAGGCAAGAAAATGGAATTAAAAGTAAAGCCGACAACCCGTTTAAAAACACCCTTCACGATTGCGTCTAACGTGACATCGACTTTCACCGTTGAGGCGTATGTTGAACATGACTCGATAACCATTGCCACTAATTCGGTGAATCAAGGCGTGAAAGCGCTGGAAGTGATCTCGCGTGACGACAACTCCGTGTGGGAGGTCATTCAAAATCGATTCGCGGTGTGGACTCAGCATTATATCCAGTTAGGGGCTTACTTCTTACAAGAAGGGACGTTGCCGCTGCCAGCGACCAAAGCGAGTGAGCAATTAGAGATCCTGAAGTCAGTGCCGGAAATCTGTGCCGGTGATTGGATTGTAGAGAGCGGTACTAGCCAGATTTTTACGCTGGTTAAAGATCAGGGAAAGTTAAGTGTATTAACCACGCATAACTGTGAGAGCTTCCATGTTTGCACCAAATTGATTGCATGGTTTGTGGGCCAAGAGCAAGTCTCGTCAGCGATGTTTGAGGAATCAAATAGCGGTTATCTCATTTTGGACGTGGCAGAGGATGGGGAGCCATTATCGCCCAAGTTAACCCCAAGTCTGAATGCGCGTAAAGCTGCTGCAGGGCGATCACTCGCTGCGCTGCGTCATTTGCCCTCGGTTGATATTCGAGTGCCGGTGATGGCTCCTTTGCCAAATATCGAAGTGCTGGCCAAGATGCCGACAGCCTATGAAGTGCTGAGTAAAGTTAGCGCCTTACAGCGCCGAGTCGTGGCGATTGGGACTGTGGTGAAATCGAACCAGACAAAAGAAATTATGGGGAACACGTTACAGGGTTTGGCGGGTTTAAGAGACTCTGGTTTGTACGATGTAGAGCTCATTCTAAAAGGTAAAAAATTGCTTCGTTGGAAGTATCTGTCAGAGTGATTGGACATCAAGAGAGGTCAACGTGAACGCAAAGCAAATCAAAGTATATATGGGGCAGCATCAGCCATTTGCGAGCCAATTCCCTCTAACGCTAGGCAGTGGAAAGATTGTCAGTGAGTTTAAGATGGAGTGTAAGTGTGGTGAAGAATTTAAGGATGAATTAGTTAGGGGCAGTATTCATCTCGTAGAGAGTGACATTCTCTATCGTGGAATCGGTATCTGCGATTCATGCCACAAAATCGAGTGTCTAAGCGGCACGGCTACAATGAAGGGGGATGATTTTGAGCTTGAGCCAGACCCGTTTGTTGTTCAATCACTGTTTAACCAATAAGGCGCCTAGTATGACCAGGCTGAGTTCACTCGCATTACTTATGCTTTCCTTGTCCATGACTAACGGTTTGGCTGCGGCCGACCTGAAGTATCACCGTGAAGATTACCCGCATTGGAGTGATCTGGATGGCAATGGTCTCAATACGCGCCACGACTTACTCGCTACACAATCCACGGTTAAACCAAGTTTTAGCCGTGATGGTAAAACCGTGACTCGGGGAAGATGGGTGTCACCTTGGACGGGGCAAATCTATCTCGATCCCTTTGCGCTCGATGTGGATCACACTGTACCGCTTGGCTATGCCCATGCCCGAGGCGGTAAATATTGGGATCGCTATCAGCGTGAGATGTTCGCAAACGATGTGAGAAATCTGCAGGTAGTCGAAAAGGGATTGAATAAAGAAAAAGGATCTGCGGGGATCACCGAGTGGTTACCGCCCACCAATCAGTGTCAGTATATCTTGCGATTTTACCGGATCATGAAAACGTATCATCTAAAATATTTCACTAAAGAAGAGTCACGGGCGCTGGCGCTGGTAGCTCAGTGTCAAAGGGAGTAAACGTGGTCAAACTTAAATCCTCATTTGATGTTCGGCATCTCTCAGACACGCTAATTTTGTTAACAGATAACGACGCTGGTGGGCGTTCTGTTACTAACGACGCCGATGCGGTAATTGAATGGTTAGAGCTTAACATTGGAATTGGCCGTCGCCGGGTCTATTACCGGGACTCAATGGAACGCTTTGATGAATTGCAGGTGCAGGACGGCAGGTTTAAAGACTTTAAGGCCTGTACCGAGTCACAGCAGCAGTTTTTAGCTCAGATCTGTGAGCGTGGCAATCTTTCTGCTATCGAAACGTATTGTGAGGAAGATAGGGTACTCTTGGCGGGAATGGAGCCCTGCGAACTACAGATCTTTACAGCGTGGTATCTGGTGCTGAATCTATTGAACGGTCAAGAATGCCGAATGTACTACAATGTCGCATTGCTAGAACGAATGACGGGCGTCAGCTGTTGGTACCAATATTTCAGTATGGGCTTTACGCCGCAGCAGGCTCTCGATGCCGACTTCCAGAAAGCGCTTAGTTAGCGGTAGGCCGGCACCTAACTTTGGGAGAGCAATAAAGGGGCGAACAAGTCACCACTCTATATTACTCTCCCACAACCGCAACATTATTCAGGGCGACAGTAGTGCTGATGCCTATTTTGTATCAATTGATGCCAAAGCTTGTTTAAAATCATCGGCTTGGGATTTGTGCACCTGCACCGGAATAAACGACACTCCCAAATACTGAGCCAGGCGTGCACTCGCGGAGCCATATACGAAACAGAGTCCCATAAATTTGTCCGGAAAAATTTTCCCTCGTGTTTCGCGTTCAGCCCAGCCGATTCGCGGAATTGGCAAACATGCCCGTCTATCAGATCGGTTTTCCCTGATTTGGTACAACCGCTGCTCCTCAGTCCACTAGTGTGCCGGTCCTGATCGCTCAATATCCAGCGGGTCAGGTTTCAGTGCAAACAGTTTGTCAGGGGAGACAGCTATCAGCAGGTATTCGTCACAAGTATCCTTGTGCCAAACCAGAGGCCCACCTAGGAGGTCGTCGGGTATGGGGAGAATGACGTTCCCGTAAATGTCCTTACAAAATTCCATGATATATACCTCAGTTTGCCCGACAATCCACAGTGGTGGCGGTAACAACAGAATAATCAGGATGGATAAATTTTGCAAGTAACTGTTTACTAACATCTTTTTTGTGTTTTATGAAAAGGCTTCTCCTAGCGAATACATTAACGGGATTTTCGACGTTTATGTGGGAGAGTAATAAGTCTCATACTAAGTAATAATTTGTTACTGAGTATTAAAAGATCATACTGAGAGGCAGCGACCAGATCGGTGTACTGCCATTACTAAAACGTTTATGCCCCAAAGCTCGCTAGCACTCGTTGGTTCATTTAAGAGTTTACGAGCGAGTTGCCCTACAAAACCTCATCTATTAGCCGTCCACTTTAGTGCTTCTCTATAACAGCCCAATCCTGGTTAGAAATACAGTCATATCGTAATACGCTAGTTTTTGAGGGTTTTGAGAGCAACATCCGTGCGAGTTTTTCCAAAAAATAAAATTTAAAGTCCTTTAAAATCAATCAGATAGTATGTGTTGAACTTGGTTGGTAGGTTTGGAAGACGCGCATGCGCGTTTTTCCGGATGCTGTATTTGTAAAAAATCTGATAAGTTCTTTGTATACAGATAGTTAACTTTGCGCGTTTTCACTGGTCTAACGATGTAAACAGCACAGCGCATAAATACTAAGACGTTAGGCAGAGGGAGATTTCATGCCACGAATAAGTGGAAAAGTACTCATCTCAGAAACTACCGAGAAGGTTCTGAGCCGCACGTTAATTGTCGCTTCAATTGCATCTCTAACCAAGCTGTATGACGTACCGCTCAATGACCTTAAAGCTTTGGGTGTAGAGCTTCCCGCAGCGCTCGTTGATTCAGTGCTGCTTGTCCTCGTCCTGTATTACATGTATTCACTCACTGTTAACTGGCTTGGTGATCTCGCCGCCTTCCGTCTCTGGTACACAGAAAGCTCGGTCTGGTCAGAGTTTGGTAGCAACATTAAGCTGGATAAAACCTTTATTCGTGGGGCACTGCCTCTAATGCTTCGACTGCATGAGCTTGAGAAGAATGGAGAATTTCCTGTAGCTAAGGCAGGAGTTTCAGAGGAAGATAGTCAGGCTTTCAATGACTTTAAGACAAATGTAGAGCTCTACATACAGCGCCTTGAGCACGCTGGTACGCGCTTCTCAACTCTCACATGGTTCGGTCGCTACTACGTCTGGGTTCAGAGCTATGTATTCCCAATCTGCTGGTGTGTGATTGTAGCTTACTTACTGCTTCGCTATGGCACCTTCACGCCACCAATTAGGATGTAGGCTGTGGCCTAATAATTCATTCAAGCTTAAGCCGCTTAGCGGCTTAATTCAGGCGTTAGTAAGGCAAAAAAAACTTTAATGGAAGTATATTAATGAATGGCAGTGATTCAACTCGGAAAGCCCCTAAGCTGGTCGACGTAATTAACATGCTGGGTTCGGTAGCTTCCCTTACTGGCGTGTCTTTACTGTGGCTAAAGGGCAAAGCTTCATTGGAGCATCTATTTATTGAAATACCTGCCATAGCTGTTTTAGTAAGTTTAGTGCTCGGCTTTGCTTCAATTTTATACTATTTAATTCGTTCCATTTTTGTTCGTCATTTTTCAGGTAAAGATCCATTGCTTAAATTTTCATTCTTTGCCTTTGCAATTCCTATTGGTTTCAGTTTTCTCGTATTGTTTGGTATTTTTATTGAAAGTTTTGTTCGTTTATTTGTGCGCGAACTTTTTTAGGCATGGCTAACAAAGTAGTCTGATACCGCTCCACTGGACAGAATTTACCATGGCATTATATGTTCGAGGATTCTAAGAACTGGGATGATTTACCTCGTCTGAAATACACCATTTTTGAACGAATTAGCTCAATCTATTGCCTCAGATGTTGTCCCTGCGACATTTGATGGCTCTTTTCTAAACAATGTTAACTTTTACAGGTTGTAGGTAAACCGAAAGTGCATTATGTTGTTGATTTAAAAAGGGTGGCTGTATTTAACTTTAAGGAGGTAGTGGTTTGCCATACACCAAGGATAGTTGGAGGCGTCGTTACTCAGAGCGCACAGATTTAACCACAGGTCTGGTTCATCTGACGAAACCCTCACCAAAACACAAGCTAGTCGAGGTGATGTTTAAAATACTTGAAGAAGGAATTCTTCGGGGTAGTACCACTGATAAGGGTTTTGTTGTTGGTAAAAACCGCGCTGTTTGCTTTCAAGATGCGCCGGTACATTCTGTAGCACAAAATTGTTGGTTTGAGCAGAAGCTAAGAGAGAGTGGCGAGCAGGTTAAAAAACGATATTTTCCGTCTGGGTTCCTATTCCATAAGCAGGAAATATATAAAAAAGGTGGCCGCCCAGTAGTATATGATAAAACAGTGGAAGCGAAGAAATATCTGCCAGAGACTGAGTGGTGGAGAATTGTCAATTTTGATATTAGCGACGATGATGCATTTATTGATTGGACACATGAGCGAGAGTGGCGAATCAAGGGTGACTTTTCATTTAAATTGAAAGATGTAACTCTGCTTTTCACCAAGCCCTCAACGTATAAGAGTTTCATAGAGCTTTGTGATGAGAAGAACAAACCATTCTATAAGCAGGTTGCTGGAGTAATTGTAACCGAGCAGGTGTTTTTCTGAAAATGCATAATCGGGTAGCCGGAGGTATCTAGCCTCCAGCCCCCACACCACCCTGCATGCGGCTCCGCACAGGGCGGTTCATTTAGAACACCTAACCTGTTTTCTGGTTAGGATAGTGAACAGCAATCCATCCCTCTCTTAGTGAATACAATCCAGCTTTCATTAGGTACTCGTTACTCAGTGCTTGCTGTATTCCTGGTGTTTTCGAACTACGCCAAGGGCCTTTACTTGTGATCCCACAAGCAACGGCTGCTTGGATCCTGACCCCTCGTTTAAGTAGATTCTGCACCTTAGTCCGTGGTTTTCTCCACTGACGCCAGTAGCACATACGCACTCGGCGGCGGATCCAGTGGTCTAAATCGACGCACCCTTGATAAGCGTTGGCTATGCCGAAGTAATTGATCCAACCTTGCATGTATTGCCGCAGTTTAAACAGTTGATAGCTCATACTGACTCCCCAGTTGCGGTTCGTCAGTCGTCGTATCTTTTGTTTGAAAATGTGCAACGTGTTGTCATGCCATTGGATCTTTCCTCGGTTAAAGGTAAAATCAAGGAACTTGCTTTGGCCTACCTTAACCACTTGGCTTTTATGCTCGTTAACGATCAGTTTTAGCTTCGAATCAAGATAACGAGTAATACTCTTGAGAACACGTTCTCCCGCCCGTTGAGACTTCACCAAGATGATAAAGTCATCAGCGTAGCGGGCAAAGTGATGTCCTCGGCTTTCCAATTCTTTATCCAACCTATCCAGCATGATATTTGATAGTAATGGTGAGAGTGGGCCGCCCTGAGGGACACCTTCGAAGCTTGCTTCAAATTGGTCGTTGACCATGACGCCCGCTCGTAGGTATTTGCCAATAAGTGCCAGCAGACGCTTATCCTGCACCTTACTCCTTAACTGAGTCATCAACAGATCGTGGTTGACGCGGTCAAAGAACTTGGACAGATCAACATCAACAGCAAATTTGCGCTTCTGTTTGATGATATCCCTGACTTGCAGCACCGCCTGTTGGGCATTTCTGTTCGGCCTAAAGCCGAAGCTATTCACAGAAAAGTCATGGTCAAACAATGGCGTGAGTATCTGGGCGATTGCTTGTTGTATCACACGATCAATCACTGTGGGGATCCCCAATTTGCGTTTACCGCCATCGGGTTTATCGATCTCTACACGCCTGACCGCTGCGGGTTGATATTCTCCTCGCTCAAGCTGAGATTTACACTGTTGCCAGCCGCCTTGTTGCATCCAGCGCGGGAAGGCTTCAATGGTCATGCCGTCGATGCCCGCCGCGCCTTTATTGGCTTTAACTTGTCGCCAAGCTCGGTGTAGATTCTCAGGTTCGAGTAGTTGCTGAAATAGATTGCTGCTGAAGGCTGGTTGCTGGCTAATACGCTGTTGATAGTAATCGTCTGGCGACGTAGTGAATACCGACAAGTTTGGCAAGACTCCTCCTTCTTCTAAATGTTCAGGCCTTCACCATATCCCATCCATTACGATAGGCGTTGGGCTACTATGCCGTCTGCTGACTTCTGCTTAATCACATGCCGAGTTGCCCCGTCATGCGTTATCGGTTTTCATCTAATTCGCTCTTTCCAGTCGATGAAATTGAAAAGCCAAGACACTTGTAGACCAGAGCCTTACTGGTTAATGACCGATCGCATGCTAAGCAGATCTCCCCAGATAAGGACATGAACTTTCTTTGCACTGCTGCATCATTTACGGTGGCCGTTAGATCACGTGGTTTCGTCGTCTTGTGCCAACTCACCTTCAGCCTACGCCTCATATGATGTTCTTGTTCATCAGCTCGCAAATTTGCTAGCGGCTTCCTTTAGACCGCCCCTCACGGGTAAGCCCTTGCCATTCGCTAGTAGTTAACGTTTAATAACAGCATGTTATCGAACGGTGACCTTCCTACAGAGGACTTTCACCTCATTAGTTCATGCCCATGCTGGGCGTACACAAGCAACTGCAGCGGATCAATTTACGCTGCGCTCCAATTGCCCGCTGAGTTGGGCGTTAAGCCATAGAAATTTTTATCTGAAACCAAAACATAGACACCCAGCCCTAATAGCGCGGAAGTAAACCTCCTACTATGCTTTGGTTAAGCATTGAACAAGGAGGTTTGTATGCCGCGCCCTCGCCGAACTCAGATAAGCCTTGAAGACACACCTTATTACCATTGCTGTAGTCGCGTGGTGCGGCGTGCCTTTTTATGTGGCGATGATAGTTACTCGGGTAAAAACTATGACCATCGGCGTGGTTGGGTAGAGTCATTATTGTTTGAACTTGAAGCAGTTTTTTCAATTGGTGTAGCTGCTTATGCAGTGATGTCGAATCATCTGCATGTGGTGCTACGAGTCGATATCGAGACGGCAAATCGTTGGACTGACCGCGAAGTGCTTGAGCAATGGCATAAGTTGTTTAAAGGCGATGTGTTAACGCACAAATTCGCCAAAGGTGAGTTGGTCGAGGCGTATGAGGTTAACAGATTAAAGCACTCAATCGCCCTTTATCGCAGTCGATTATGTGATATCTCATGGTTTATGCGCTGCCTCAACGAACCGATTGCAAGACAAGCAAATCAAGAGGATAACTGTACAGGTCGTTTCTGGGAGGGGCGATTTAAATCGCAAGCCCTACTCGATAAAGCTGCGGTGTTAGCCTGTATGACTTACGTTGATTTAAATCCGATTCGAGCGCAACTCGCTGATACACTAGAACAATCCGACCATACCAGTATCCAACTACGTATTCGGGCCGCATTAAAAGGTGAGCAGCCAAGCAATCTCCTGCCGTTTATTGGTAACGAGTGCGACAACCAACCCAATGGCATTGCGTTTTCATTAATGGATTACCTCGAATTAGTCGATGATACAGGCCGAATCATTCGCAATGATAAACGTGGATGTATCAACGAAAGTAGCACCAAGATACTGAACAGATTAAATATCCCCCATGACAATTGGCTCAAACTAACCACAGAGTTTGGCAAACTATTTCATGGTCCAGTGGGCACTCTGCAAGCACTAACCGATTATTGCGAACATCTCGAAAAGCGACGACGGCATTTTGCTAAATGCTGCCAGCACTTTAACAGTAACTGACAACTGCATATCACTTCGACAGCAATCCTTGCCTAACACTTCCCAAGCACTATGGGACGATTTACCTCGTCTGAAATACACCATTTTTGAAAGAATTAGCTCAAGCTATTACCTCAGATGCAGTCCCTGCGACTTTTGATGGCTCTAATTCAAATCATTTGAGCTAGAGCTGGTTGTAAGCAAACATAAAGTGCATTATGTTATTGATTTATATTGGGTGGCTCAATTTATTCATGCGTGGTTACCTAATTGGTTAGGGGCTCCCTACGTAGAAACAGGCAAACTAGAATTGGTGATGGACAGCCATCGAGTGCAGCCGATTGATATTCATGTCGTTTGGCCTAAGACTAAATATCTACCGCAGCGAACTCGTTTGCTCATTGATTCACTTTCCGAGCAAGTACCACTGTTGATGGGGTAATGCCCCAAATCTTGCTAGAGATTGATCAGACTTTATTTGTCATTTCCACAGTCCTTCTGGTAGCAACGCCCCTCTATAATGATCTTTTATAACCTACAAATCGCTTGGAAAGGCACGTTTCCGATCAACGTTTATTGTCCTCCGACAGTTACCAATCTCAGCTGGCCTCACGAGTTTAGTTCCCATTCCAATATTTTGTATTGATATAACCCAAATCACCGTCAACATATGAATTACTATAATCATTAAGTGGTTTCACACTGAATTTTTTCTTATCACTTAACTTAACGGTTCTTTCTTTGGGCTCCCTGAATTCCGGTCGAATTCCAGTACCTTCGCAATTTGAGCAACTATTTCTCTTAGTACCACCCGCGAAAAAATAAAAACCTTCACCGTCACAACTTAAACAGGTGGTTTTATCTATAATCGCCACTGGAGCACTTAAATTTGACTCTTTCTTAAGATCACTAAACCACTCTGTGGTACTCCAATTCGCTGTATTTTGACTTGTTCTTACAGTGACCGCGTTACCTATCAATTGTTGAGCTTTTTGATAAACTTCAATTGCTGAACCTTGATATTTACTTAGGCTCATTCTTAAAACTTGCCCCTGTTCATTTTCTATCAGAATCATTGTTGGCGATTTTGACACCTTTACCAAAATACCAAAATTACTCCAGGTAAAATTTTGCATAATTAGTCTCCATTTTCGCTATGGTCTCGCCGCCATGATTTCATTCGTCATGACTTTTGCGACAACTCCAATAGCGTATTCATCAAAATTTGAGTGGCCGTGGGGATTCTAGAAGTATTCGCCAAATCTAACTTTATTTAAATTTTGGCGCGTAGGGCAAATTTAGCCAAGTTCTTTAATCTGCTATGTAAAAAGCGAAGTTTCGACAAACTCAATAGCATGACTCACGAATCAAAATCCTTATTCACCTACAGGTGTACACTGTGCAGGTGTAATAATCAACAATGAATTACAGGGGTTTACGAGGCTCTCAACCTGTGTGTTGCTTTGAAGTCAACCGCTCCAATATAGCAACATACAACTAGGATATAGTGCAAGACTAGCCGCCTTCTGGCGGCCAAATTCAGTGTGCCAATACAGAGTACAAAGATGGAACAACACTTCCAAAATTGGGTGAGTATGTATATTTCGGCGATCAAAGCATAAAATTTCAAATATCAGCTCGTGATCACTTTTATCAAGATGATGACACGGTAAGGATAATTTATCGCCTTACACGTCCACGGCAAGTTGAAGAAAGCGAAGAAGCGTGCCTATGTGCACCATTAATTCAACTCAGTGACATGGGCTAACCCATCATTCCACCGGACCTGCGCGAAAAGCTGCGCAGACCGGTGAATTCAAACGTTAGGTGGCCTGCGGGGACACAAACTCGCGGTGAGCTTCGCTATTTTACCCCACGCGTTTGTGTCCCTTAGCTTAGCGTTATCTCCATAGAAATTTTAATCCGAAATAGACAAATTAGAGCAAAAGATCTATCACGTTTATGTCCCTATACGTGTCAGAGGAATGAAGCTGACACGTTCGTGCCCCATTCAGAGGCACAACTCTTGAGGCTGTCACCAGTTCCCTTAGGCTAATTGACCAAATTTTAGTAATAATACAAAGTGTCCACTATTACTGGTTCAGATTATTACCGCCAGATAGAGCCACCCTTCACTGGTGTATAAATAGGTGATATCACCCGCCCATTTCTGGTTCGGCCCATTAGCCGCAAAGTTTTGCTCTAGCAAATTTGGCGCGACAGGATGCTTATGATTGCTGTCGGTCGTTACTTTAAACTTCTTCGCAGCCTTGGGCACTAAACCCTGCCGTGACATACTGGCCATAATGGTTTTGATATCTGCCTTAGCGTTGTTGGCAGCGAGATCTTTTTGGATCCGTTTCGCGCCATAACGTTTTTTGGAATCGTCAAAGAACGCTAAAATCTGCGCATCACGAGCCGCACGTTTAATCGCTCTTGGGCTTAATGTCATGCCGTTCTGTCGCCAGGTGTAATACCCACTACGCGATACCTTGAGTACATCCACCATCCGCTTGAGAGAAAAGCGATGCTGATGCTCAAGGATGAACTCAAATCTGGCTACTTTTGGTTCTTCGCGAAGTAGGTGGCCGCCTTTTTTAGGATTTCTAAATCTTCAGCCTGCTCAGCAAGTTGACGCTTAAGCCTCGCGACTTCAGCTGCAAGCTCAGCTTCCCTCGCAGTGGTAGTTGATTTCTTTTCGACACTTGAGCGCCAATTGTATAGCTGTGACTCATAAAGATTGAGTTCACGTGCCGCTGCCGCTACACCAATTTTATCAGCAAGCTTCAGGGCTTCAGCTTTAAATTCTTGCGTGTGGATTTTACGGGGTTTCTTCGTTGACATACTTCACCTCAATAAGCGATTTTACTCACTTAGCGAGATGTCCAAAAGTAGCGGATCAGAT
>NZ_AKZL01000072.1:0-23243 GCF_000282755.1 Shewanella sp. POL2 | reverse complement strand
GGCCGTTATTACAAAGTGGCGATGCCGATTATGTGCCGATTTTCCTCTCTGAAGTGCCCAAACTGTTCCGCTCCGGCGAGCAAAAAATCGATACCGCGATTATCCAAGTGTCGCCACCGGATAAACATGGCATGTGTTCCTTAGGAATTTCGGTGGAGGCCACTTTAGCCGCCTGCCAAGTGGCGGGTAAAATCATTGCCCATATTAATCCACAAATGCCCCGCACCCACGGCGATGGCTTTATCCATATCGACCGTTTTGCCGCCGTGTATGAGCAAAGCGCCAGTTTACCCATTCATTCGTTTGCCACTGGCGATGCTGTGAGTCTGGCGATAGGGAAAAATGTGGCTGAATTAGTCCGCGATGGTGATTGTTTGCAGATGGGGATTGGCGCGATTCCCGATGCGGTATTGTCCTGCCTGACCGAGCACAAAGACTTAGGCGTGCATACCGAATTGTTTTCCGACGGGATTTTGCAATTAGTTGAAAAGGGCGTGATTAATAATAGTAAAAAGCGCTTTTACCCCGGAAAACTGGTCACAGGTTTTGCATTAGGTAGCCAGAAGTTATACGACTATGTGGATGATAATCCTGCGGTTATCTTTATGGATATCGAGCAGGTGAACGATACCTCTATTATCCGTAAAAACCCCAATGTAATGGCGATTAACTCGGCGCTGCAGGTCGATCTCACCGGGCAAGTGTGTGCCGATTCCATTGGCACTAAGATTTATTCGGGCGTGGGTGGCCAGATGGACTTTATCCGCGGCGCGGGGCTGTCCGAAGGTGGCCGCTCTGTGATTGCGCTGCCAAGTACGGCCTCTGGAGGTCGAGTTTCTCGCATCGCTAGCGTGTTATCTCCTGGGGCGGGGGTGGTAACTACCCGCGCCCATGTTCATTACATAGTGACCGAATATGGCGCGGCAAACCTGCGTGGCCGCTCGCTACGTGAACGGGCACAGGCGCTGATCGCCATCGCTCACCCAGATTTTAGGGAACAACTGAGTCGCGATGCCTTTGAAGTGTGGGGATTAAGTCTGTAGCTTTATCAATCAGTTACTCCTGAGTGCCGAGTTTGCGACTCCGTAGGCTCGGTACGGGGCTAAGCGCCAGCTATGATTCCGATTGTGGGATGTTTTGCTCCTCAATGTTTTGCCATGCCCAGGCGATTTAATCTGGTCAGTATGAATCGAATGGCTAAAAATCATTTTTAACTATTTGATAGTTAAGGTCTTAACGGCTTAATAACAGGAAGTTTGTCAATGCTGTACACCTTAGAGGCTACGACCTCACTCTAACAAAGTTTTGTGAAGGCCCTCCAAGACAATCTCTATGCGGCCGAGTTTTATCAACAACTTAGCCAATCAACCCTCTTTATCTTGAGTGAGAGTAGCACTGAGGCACCCGAGGTGGGTGAAGGTGCGATGGCTATCGGTATCACCCAGTGGTATGTCCCCCTCGAGGATGGCAGTGATCATCCCTTTACGCCGATTTTCACATCTCAAACCGCCGTCGATAAGGCCATCGAATTGATGAAGAGCGAAGGCACTGCGCACCATGGGGTGATGACGCTCGATGCCGAGACGCTGTTCCAAGTGCTGCTGCAATCGGGGAGTGATATGGCGCTGAATCCTAACAGCAATATGTCTAAATCCTTGGATGCACACGAAGTGCGCTTGATGTTGTCATCGCAGCTTGAGCTGGTGGAGCACAGGGGCGCGCTCTCGTTATTTGGTAATATCGAGCCCCATGAGTATCCCCATTTCGCCCAGCTCAAAGGGTTATTGTCGAACTATAAAACTGTCGAGAAGGCCTATCTGCTGGAATCGTCACGCTTGGACTTTATTCGTAGTACTTCGGACCACGCCTTAAGCCTAGTGATCCAGTTACCCGCAGAAAACTCAGAGGATATTAATCGTATTCGTGGCGATGTGAAGTTGCTCGAGCGTCAACTGGGGCAGGACAGTTGGCCTATTAAAGTGCACCATTTACATGGCGACAGCGTCGAGCCTATCACTACATTTTGCCAAGCCAAGAGTGTGCATTTTTACTGTCGCTCACTGCTGACGAGTATCAAAGGTTGGTTTAAGTGAGGTGTTTTAGGGATAAGAGCGTGGGGTTATCTCTTTGTGTGATGAACGTTCGGACTGCTTAGCAAATAAATCGACCTTAAAAGGCGTAAATCAGTCAATGGATGACATTGAATTAACCGCATATTTAACTCAGCGAGTGTTATCAATAGCTTAAGTTCAATACGGGTGACAGGGAGTATCAATGTGTGAGGACGCTTTATGTGCTTTCAGAGGACGAGTTGCAAGCGATTCAACAGCGCTTACCCGAGGATGACTTTAGCGAGTGGGAAGCCATAGCCATAGTGGGGCAAATACGTTCGATATTTTCTGAATGCCTACAGCTGTTTACTCAGACTGAAGTGTATCAAGCGATACCTAAGACCGATGACTTTATTGCTTTTAGTATCGACAATGATGAATAACTGCCAGATATTTTGTCGCCATTAGTCTTGTTATGATGATGTAAAGTATTGTTTTAATAAGTATATTTATCTTTTTAATCGGATGCAGTTGTTCTCTACGATTTTTCTTTCTTCTGACTTCCACAATATACTGTTGATTTAAATGTTATACATATAATGTATTTTACTGATTGGTTAACTAGGTCAATAAACGGTCATGGGAAAATTATTACAATTGCACTGGATTTGTTTACTCATCTTTAAAATTGATACGGGGTATTTAAATGGAAGGTTTGCGCCGCTTGCTAGGAAACATGACAGTAACCAATAAGTTAAGGCTTGGTTTTGGGATCTTGTTATTGCTGATATTTATTGTAGCAGCGGCTGGATACAGGGGACTTACCTCAATCGATATCAGTAGTCGTCGGTTAGAGTTTATTGCCAATGTCGATAAAACTTTGCTTGCGGCCAAGGCCGTGCGATTAGAATTTATCGCAAATGGCGATTTAACAAAATTAGATGAACTCCAGAGCTTAATTGAAAATACAAAAAGTGGTTTACAGCAACAATTGTCAGAGTATAGCGATGCCTACGATAGACAGTATCTTCAAGAATCATTAGTGGCGATGGAACGGTATCATCAATCAATAAATCAGTTTAGTGATGTGTTTAAGCATAAACAGGCATTAAAAGTCACAGGTGCCCAAGTGGGAGCAAAGTTGGTTGCCACATATGCGGAATTGGTCGATAGAATGACCAACAAGGCTCAAGCGACCCAAAATACTGAATTATTAAAAGATGCCTTAAGTGTTAGCCAGCAAATGACCATGTTACGTTATCACATTCGAGGCTATGTCTATGATGCTAGTGATCTTAATTTAAAAACGGCAAAAGATGCCATTGCCAGATTATCTCAGACTATTGCCACTCTTAAGGGAGAGGATACTGCGCAAGCCATACAGATACTGGATCGGTATGACCAAGATATTGATGCGTTGGTCAATGTTAACCGTGATATGGCTAACCTAACACAGTCAATGGGCGAGGCTGCACAAACATTGATGGTGAATATTCGTGAATTAGTTGACATCCAAAAGCATCAGCGGGCAGACGCGGATGCTCAAGCCAAGGAGGTGGTACTTGGTACATTAATTGTTGCCTTGGTCGTCGGTCCCTTACTGGCTTGGTTAATCAGTGGACAAATTGTTGGGCCACTTAAACAAACCCTTGTTACAGCGAGAAAAATTGCCGAAGGTGATTTAAGTAGCACTATTCACTCAGAGCGTCAGGATGAGATGGGAGAACTATTGCGTGCTATGGATGAAATGAATAGCACCCTTAGGCAAATGTTGGCACAAATAGGTGATAGCGTGGTGCAGTTGGCTTCATCGGCTGAGGTGCTTTCTTCGGTCACAGTACAAAATAGTGTGGGGATGCAAAATCAGCGTAGTGAAACTGACCAAGTCGCTACCGCGATTAATGAAATGGCTGCGACAGTACAAGAGGTCTCAACGAGTGCTGAAAATGTTGCATTAGCCGCTAAAGAGGCGGATCACACCACTGCGGTAGGTAATAAAAAAGTTATCGAAGCGGTTAGCCAAATCGAACTTTTAGCCAAGGAAATAGCGACCACTGCACATGCAATGGAGCGCTTACAATCGGAAAGTGTCAGTATTGGTGCCGTCCTTGATGTGATCAAATCGGTTGCACAGCAGACTAATTTACTCGCACTAAATGCGGCCATTGAAGCTGCAAGGGCTGGTGAGGCGGGACGGGGATTTGCAGTGGTGGCCGATGAAGTGCGAAGCCTTGCGAGCCGCACACAATCCTCTACCGAAGAAATTGAAAATATGATTGTTAACTTGCAAAAAGGGACATCGGAGTCGGTACAAATGATGACCAAAAGCCGAACATTGAGTGATGGCGCAGTGTCATTATCCCGCGAAGCCGGTGAGATGTTAGTGGATATTGCCGTTGCGGTTAGCCGTATTCAGGATATGACACATCAAATCGCTGCAGCCTCGGAAGAACAAAGCGCTGTGGCAGAAGATATTAATAAAAGTATCGTGAGAGTGAGGGATATTGCCGAACAAACCGCTGATGGCGCAGCAGAAACAGCAAGCTCCGCCGATAATCTTGCTAGCCTTGGCGTTACGCTAAAAGGATTAGTAACACGTTTTCAGTTATAGGTTCGACTGATCTTATTCGTGAGTATTACTGACTATGACAAACAGGCCGTAGATATCCTTAATGTGATGATTTATAGCATTTAAATTTCTACGGCCTACTTCTTATGTTAGTAGGCCATAATTTCTAGTTGCTCGACGATCTGGTTGCCTTGCTCAAGCCCTACATGATTCACAATCTTCGCTTTAATTAACTCAACATAGTTTGGCTGGATATTGTCGTCATCATCAAAAAGAGCGTCGCCTGCGTCGGAGATTAGTGCTGCTAACGCATTAAAACAGCGAGACATTTGGGCTAAATCGGTAAAAAGAAGGTTGGGCTTCCAACCACATGCGCCATGGCGAGCGAAAAGAATGTGTTCATCCTTTAAATGATAAATTAAGGGATCGCCATAGGAGCTTGCCAGTACTAGCCAATTATCATCCCAAGTAGGCTCCCGCGCTTGGGTGATACCATGCCAGCGATAACCCATTTGAAAATCGATGAGGTCTTCAAATCTTGGAAATTCAAATAGGGCAAAACCTATATCAAGTTGGCGTGATTCAGGAATATCAGAGCTAAACCATGGCTTTAATGCTGGTGGCATGATCAAGTCCATCGTGATTACATTCCTTTGTTGTAAGCAATGAGCAGATTGCGATGCGGCGAATGCTATTCGCCGCGATGAGACTATTTCCCCATGCACTCGGCGAGTAATTTAATAAAAAACTCGCTACCTTTACGCTCACAAAATTGAATATTGCGCTCGGGGATTGATTCAGGGTCGTTATAGTTAGCCAGGGCTAACTCCATACTGGCCTCGCGAATAATATGCAGGGTTGGGTAGGGCGCGCGGTTGGTAAAATTGGCGGCCGAGTCCTGTGGTTCATCCTCAAAACAATAGTCGGGATGAAAATGCGCGAGCTGATAAACGCCTTCATAGTCGTTGTCGAATAAGGCGTCGTTCGCCATATCGACGAGATCGAGGTAAGTGTAAAAGCCCTCAAATCCCCGCGGCAGAATAAACAGCGAGGTTTCGTGCTCTGGGTGCGCATCCAGGTATTGGCATTCTTCAATCAATGCCTTAAGCACTAGCTTGACTTTGGTTTGTTCAACAACAAGATAGCGAATACTGCCGCGCTCGACCTCACGTCTAGCGAAGGGGCAAATATTGTATTTCATGATCACTTTTTTCACCCAGTTATCGGTTTGTTGAGTGATCAGTTCTATCTCATTCATGCTAGTGCTTAACTCTTACGGCCAAAATTAGGGGGCGATCATAGGGATGATAGACGCCACAAGCAAGATGGCCATAGTGATATTAAAGATCTTCTGCTGGCGTTCGTTTTTCAAAATACGTTTAAGTGCTACACCAAACCCAAGCCAGACCACGGCACAGGGAAAAGCCACACATAAAAACACTGTGGCAATAGTAACCACTTGAGGTGTGAGATCCTGTTGTACCGAGGTAAAAGTGGCAATCGCGCCCACGGCCATAATCCAGCCTTTAGGATTAACCCATTGAAATGCCGCGGCTTGCAGAAAACTAAAAGGTTTAGCGATGCTCTTGCCCTCCATCTTGCTACTGCTATTGGCTATCAACCATGACAGGTACAGAAGGTATACAATCCCAATGACTTTAATCACTTGGTGGATAATCGGGTAGGCTTGAAATAGGGCACTTAAGCCTAGGCCGATGGCGAGGATCATGGTAGGAAAGCCAAGGCTAATCCCCATCAGATGCGGAATACTACGTTTAACGCCAAAGTTGACCCCTGAGGTCATCAGCATAATATTGTTAGGCCCTGGAGTGATCCCCGATGAAAAGGCAAACAATGCGATAGCCAGTATTAACTCCATATATAAATTCCACACCTTTTATTTATTGTCATTTTTGGCATTGTAATAGGGATATTACTCTCGAATTTAAGCGCCGAGGTATTACTATCACTGACGTTGAGCGAGGCATTCTAGCGGGTAAATTGAATCGCGCCTATACGCTGTACGGGCTTTATAAAGTAACAAATCATAACTATGTGGTGCACACTAAGGTTTCTGAGCAATATAAGTGCCGCGGTTGCCGAACGTTGCAATTTAACACTATGATGAATATCGACTTTCAGTCTGAGAAATAGCAACTATCCTTAAGCTGTAAAAATTGCCATAAGGGAAAGAGCATGTATTTACCACAAAAAATAAGACGTGTACTGACAATTGTAAGCTTGAGTTTGCTAGGTCTTACCGCCTGTGTAAGTGTGAACGATGATTCGCAAGCGCTACGAACTACTGTCGTAACTTCGGGGGATTTGAGTCAATTACCGCCGAGCGCCATGACCTATAGTTGGCATCCCACACTACAGAAGATCTTTGTTGACCGCAGGCTCGATCAGCAACAAGTCTTACAACATATGCAGGACACCCTTAAAAAAGTGCTGCTGACAAAAGGTTATCGCTGGGTTGAAGACCCGCAACTGGCGGACTTTCAAGTGGGGTTCGGCATCGCCATGGGCACACAAATGTCGGATGAGCAGATACTTGCCGCCGCAGGCTTAGTGCCGGGCCTGTCGAATCAAGGTGTTGATCTTAAAAAATACGATAAAGGCTCAGTGTTGATTAGCTTTTTTAAGCCAACGGGCATTGCGGGTCAGCCTTATGAGATGGTATGGCGAGTTCTTGGCCAAGGCTTTGCCAATATTAAGGATATGGATGAAGTCAAAGCCCGCTTCGATGGCTCAATCGAAGAAATGCTGCTATCGCTGCCCGCCACCCATGCGGTGCAATAGGGCGGATATTTTGGCGCAGTAATCAGTACAGTCTTAAGGTGAGTAAGATACTCGCCTAAAGAGCTCGCTGGAACACGAGTTTAGGATGTTGCAATGATTGACTAGACAATTCAGTTAGCTATTTACTTACCTATCTACAGATTAGAGGTATTTTTACCGGACTAGGATGTACGTCCGCAGAGGACTTATAAAGGAAGATTATGATGGCACAAAGTATCTTTGTTAATTTGGCGGTTGAAAGTGTTCAACAATCAAGGGCTTTTTATGCTGGTCTAGGATTTGGTATCAATGAGCAATACAGCAATGAGCAGGCTGCTTGCGTGGTGATCGCGGACAATATTTATGTGATGCTGCTGGCGAAGCCTTTTTTTGCTGGTTTTACCGATAAGGTGATTGCCGATGCCCATGCCACGACAGAGGTACTCAATTGCCTAGACTGTGACAGTCGAGAACGTGTCGACCAATTGGTAAAACTTGCTGAACTACATGGTGGCAAAGCCTATCGTCAAGCACAAGATCAAGGGTTTATGTACGGCCATGCGTTCGAAGATCCCGATGGACATATTTGGGAACTTGTCTATATGGAAGCGCAAGTTAGTTAGTACATTGCCTTTCAAGCCAAGCGTTGCTAAGCCAAGAATAGCGCGCGTTGTGTAGGGCTTCGCCTTAGCACAACGCGGCGAAAGCTAGTTGCTTAAGGATACACTCACTTCATAGGCGGTGAATTTGCGGATATTAATCACGCCCGTATCGAACAGTAAATATTGGCCTTTGATGCCCTGTAAAATTCCGCTGACCACGGCGTCTTTATCAAAATTGTGTGAGCTGATTTTTTTGGGGAAAACTTCAATCGGATAATGAATGGTTTGAATGTCTTCCTGCAATCGCTCGATGCTGTAATCACCTTTTTGCATAGCGATTTCATGCAGTTTTGCTTCGATGTGTGGGATCAGTTCCGCAGCCTTAGCATTCAAATCGATATCATCGGCATGGCCCTTTAACATGGCTTGCCAGTGAGTTTTATCGTTGATGAGCTTGGCTAACTCCACTTCCACTAAACCCGAGATTTGTCGTGTCGACACTTTAAAAATCGGTAAACCTTGGGTGGCACCTTGGTCAATCCAACGAGTTGGCAGTTGAGTGTGGCGAGTGATGCCGACTTTGATGCCTGAAGTATTAGATAGATAAACATAATGCGGCACAAAACAATGGCTTTGCGCCCACTCTGGCTCCCGGCAGGTGCCTTGGTCAAAGTGGCAAGTTTCGGGCTTCATGATGCACATATCGCAGCTGGCGAGCTTTTGCATACACACAAAGCAATGGCCTTGCGAATAGCTCTTTTTGGTCTTTTTGCCGCAGTTACAGCAGAAGATGTTACCCGTGTGGGTAAGTGTCAGCGGCTTGCCAATTAAGGGATTCAGTGGCAGTAATTCTTCACCTATCACCAGTTGATACTGTACTTGTTGCGCCTCATCTAAGTGTGCGCGCAGCTTTTTTAGCGTTCCTAACATAGGTGTTCCTAGTTTTTATTGTGTCACTGGGTTGGGCAAGGCTTCCCAGCGCACTTATGCATTCGTCATTGCTTGGTGTGCAGTATACAAGATTATCTAGTCGAGTTTAGATAGGAATTTTCGATTGATACCCCAACTTGATTTAAATGTACGGCGGTTAACGGGGGTCAATGAACTGTCAATTAACTTGTGGTGAGTGCGTCAGTTTGTTATTCACTTGTAGGTTATTTTGGACAAGCGTCCAGCATCTCGGTAATCTTGTCATCCTTTTTAATCATTGAGACAGTATCTTGCCTGCCAATTTTTTACTCTTGTTAGCCGCTGCCATTTGGGGCTTTGGTTTTGTCGCGCAAACCTTAGGAATGGAGCATTTATCGCCCTTTGCATTCAACGGGCTACGTTTCTTAATCGGTACGCTGTCACTCGTTCCACTGGTGTGGTACTTGGCTCGGCAAGGTAAAATTCATCTCAGTACACCTAAAGATTTTGCCATTGGCTGCGTGGCGGTAGGCGGATTGCTGTTTGCTGGCGCCTCATTGCAACAGGTGGGGCTGCTGTATACCACCGCGGCCAATGCGGGCTTTATCACTGGGCTTTATATCGTGTTAGTGCCGATTTTGGGGCTGGCGCTGAAACATGCTACTGGCGCAAATACATGGTTGGGGTGTGCCGTTGCATTAGTGGGGCTGTATTTTTTAAGTATTAAAGACGGCTTTCATATTGGTTATGGCGATATGCTGCAATTGATTGGCGCGCTGTTTTGGGCGATGCACATTTTGGCGGTAGATCATTTTGCCAAGCGGATTTCGCCAGTGTTACTCGCCATGATGCAATTTTTGGTGTGCGGCGTATTAAGCCTGCTGGTGTCTGCGGCCATTGAGGTTACGACAGTCGATAAGGTGGTTGCAGCCTGGGGCTCACTGGCCTATGCGGGGCTGATTTCAGTGGGTATTGCCTACACTTTGCAGGTGCTAGCGCAAAAGCATGCGCATCCTGCCCACGCGGCAATTATTTTGAGTTTAGAAACTGTGTTTGCGGCCATCGGCGGTATTTTATTCCTTGGGGAGAGCTTAGGGCTGCGCGCCTTGGTTGGCTGCGGTTTGATGCTGCTCGGTATGCTTATTTCACAAGTGCCGCTGCGTTATTTGATTAAGTCTCGGCACCAGAACGTTAGCTAAGTCTCTATAAAAAAACGCGCTGGCAGTGCCGCGGCGTTTTTGTTAAAAGTGTTGAAACCTAACGGCTGAGTTTATCCAGCACTAAGTCATCACCGAGGGCATAGAGGGATTGCATCAGTTGCTCCTCTTGAGCAAGGTCGGTCAAGCCTAAACCTATAGTGGCGCGAAAGAGCGCGATGCCAGTATGGCCAGCGGTTTCAAATTGACTGCTAAATTGCTCGATATTGATACCAAGCGCAGTGATCCGATTGGAGATATCCAGCACTAATCCGGGTCTGTCGTAGGACACTAAACTGTAGGTCAGTCGCTTAATGGGTTTGAGGGCGACTGAGGTTTTAGCATAGGTGAGGGTGAGCCCGTCGATACACTCTAAGGCTTCAATCAGCTCGTCCATTTTCAGGGAAGGCACTTCGAGTAACAAAATGGCGGCAAAAATCCCGTCGATATGGCGCAATTCTGAGTCGAGCCAATTGCCGCCATGGCGACTCACGGCGTGGGCGATTTGCTCTACTAATCCTTTTCTATCAGGTGCTTGAAGCGTGATTAAATATCGTAGCATGGCGACTGACTCCTATTTTTTGTAAAAGGCACCTGTTTTACAACGGGGTGTAACACAACTGTCATCTTTGCGTCATATAATTCAACGCACTTAGAATGAAGGGTGTTGTTATTGCTCAGTTTATGCTCAAACAGTGTAAGCATAGCATTTCGCAATTCCTAGCGAAAAAACTCACAGGCTTTAATAATAGAGGTTCTTAATGGAAAGTCAGGTCATTCAACCTGGTTCTGCGCCGCACAGTATGCTGAAAGGCGGACGTTCAAGTCGCAGGGCATTTAAGGATAAAGCGGCTCAAATTGGGGTCACGATTGGCGGCACTATGGTGTTTGTCGCCTTATTGTTGATCTTCTTCTATTTGTTATACGTGATTAAACCCATTTTCGACAGCGCGGATGTGACTCCAGTAAAAAGCGTGAGTTATCAACATGCTGAAGTCGCGACCCTGATGGTCGGTGCTGATGAGCAAAATGAGGTAATGTATCGCGTAGCCGCCGATGGCCAAGTGGATTTCTACACTGTTGCCGATGGCAGCTTACTCTCCAGTTTTACCCCGCCATTACCTGCTGGTGTGAGCGTGACCAGCGCCGCCATTGCCGCGCCGAGTGAGCAACGTTTTGCCCTAGGTTTGAGTAACGGCCAAGCCTTAATCGTGGGCATTGAGTTTGGGTTAAGCTATCCCAATAATAAACGTCTTATCACGCCAAAACTGCGTTATAGCGCAGGTGAAACGCCGATCACGATTGATGAATCTGGTAGTGCTATCAACCATTTAGCCTTTAGTTTCAGTAGCGATAAAATCACCTTTGCCTACCAAGATAATAATGGCATTTGGCGTTTAAGCCGTCTTGAAGGTCAAGAAAACATGATGACCGAAGAGATTGAGTGGACAACGACGAGTGCACTGCTCCCAGATGCCCCTAAAAAGGCGGCGCACCAATTAATGACCCCTGATCAACGCCAACTGATGTTGCAGATGGGCAATAAGGTGTTTGTTTACAATATTCGTGACATTGAAAATATCGATTTAATTCAAGTTATTGATGCCGAAAAGGACAAGTCTAAGGTTAATAATATTGCCTTGCTTGCAGGTGCTAGCTCGATTTTAGTGAGTTATGACAGCGGTGTGGTGACCCAGTACTTCCAAGTAAATGGTCCAAAAGGCCGTTTATATAAAGAAATTCGTGAGTTTTCGGGCTTACCACCTGTTGCCTCTATGGCTTCTGAGTTTTACCGTAAAAGTTTTGCTGTGGTGAGCCCCGAAGGTGAGCTATCGCTGCTTTACACCACCAGTGAGCGTGAACTGTTTGATAAAACCTTTGAGCTTAAAAATCCGGGAGCCATGGGCTTTAGCCCACGTTCAAATGGCTTAGTCGTCGAAGCGAACATGCAACTAAATATCTTCCACGTCGAAAACGCTCATCCCGAGGTATCTTGGAGCGCGTTGTGGAATAAGGTGTGGTACGAAGGTTACCCTGAGCCAAAATTTGTGTGGCAATCTACCTCGGGCAGTGATGACTTTGAAGCCAAGCTGAGCTTAATGCCATTGGCCTTTGGCACCATGAAGGCCGCATTTTACGCCATGTTATTTGCTGTACCATTAGCGATTGCAGGCGCGATTTATACCGCTTACTTTATGTCGCCTAAGGTGCGTGGCATTGTTAAGCCAACCATCGAAATCATGGAAGCTTTACCGACGGTTATCTTAGGTTTCCTCGCAGGACTTTGGTTAGCTCCGCTGATTGAAGAACACTTGCCGGGCATCTTAGTGCTGCTGATCTTGCTGCCGACCTCGATTTTGCTTTCAGCCTATTCTTGGAGCAAGTTACCCGGTAAATGGAAACAACGTTTACCTGAAGTCTATCAGGAGCTGATGCTGATCCCGGTTATCTGCTTTGTGGGTTGGTTCTCCTTTGCCATCAGTCCGATGATTGAAGTGGCATTGTTTGATGGTAATACTCGCCAATTTATCACTAACGAATTAGGCATCACCTTCGACCAACGTAACGCGCTGGTTGTGGGGATCGCCATGGGCTTTGCAGTTATTCCAACCATTTTCTCGATTGCCGAAGATGCGATTTTCTCTGTGCCTCGCCACCTGTCTAACGGCAGTTTGGCCTTGGGCGCAACGCCTTGGCAGACACTGACTCGGGTGGTCTTACTCACCGCAAGTCCGGGGATTTTCTCGGCGGTGATGATGGGCCTTGGCCGCGCGGTGGGTGAAACCATGATCGTACTAATGGCAACGGGTAACACCGCCATTATGGAATGGAGCGTGTTTGAAGGTATGCGGACATTAGCGGCTAACATTGCGGTAGAAATGCCTGAATCGGCAATTGGTAGCTCACATTATCGTGTGCTGTTCCTCGCAGCTTTTGTACTGTTCGTATTCACCTTCTTCTTTAACACCATTGCCGAAGTGGTAAGACAGCGTCTGCGTGACCGCTATAGCTCGCTGTAATGGAGATAAGATAATGATACTAAATACTATTTCGCCAATGACCTTGAGAGGTTTGTGCAATGGGTAAGTGGGTAAAATCAGGCTCGCCATGGATTTGGATGACAGGTGGCGCGGTGAGCATCAGTTTGATTGCAGTATTAGGTTTGTTACTGCTGATTGCATGGCGCGGATTAAGCTTTTTTTGGCCTGCGACGATTTATCAATGGGAACTTGAAGATAGCTCGGGTGTACGGTCAACCTTAATCGGTGAAATCTACGATAGGGAAGAAGTGCCGACCGAGCGCTTAACCGCCGCAGGCCATGTGTTTAAACAGCCACCCGGTGAGTTTGTGACCCGTTATTTAGTTAAGACTGGTAACCGTGAATTTGTGGGCCTAGATTTCCGCTGGATTTTAGCGACTGACATTATTAGCCGTAGTGAGCCAGCTGATGTCGCAATGCTTGAGCGGACGAAAAACGGTAACTTTTACGGTTACCCTGTGGCCGTGATTGAAAACGGTAAACGCTTAGAACTTAAAAACGATGCGCTTGAATCCTCCTTAATGGAGCATATTGAGCGCGCAGTCGCACTGTCTGACAAAGCCTTATCACTGCAAAAACAAGATATTGGCTCGATTAACTACAACATCGAAAAAACTGCGTCTAAAAAGAGCGCCGTTACGAGTTAGATGGTGAGCTGACCGATAGTCGCAAGCAGGAGTTAGCCGCGGCGAAACATTCGCTCGAACAAGACTATAAAGTACTCGAAAAACAGCTGTTTGCCCTGCGTGATGAAGCGGCTCGCGACGCTGTGATTGTACGTGATATGCGCGGTGTTGAGGTGGAACTTAAATTAGACACTGTGCTAGATGTTACCTACGTCAACCACTTAGGCTTGATGGGAAAAATCGGTAAATGGTTTGTCGGGGTTGGCCGTTTCCTGCTGGATGACCCACGCGAAGCTAACACTGAAGGGGGGGTATTCCCTGCAATTTTCGGCACAGTATTTATGGTGATCTTAATGGCCATTATTGTTACGCCATTTGGGGTGATTGCCGCGATTTACCTGCACGAATATGCCAAAAAAGGCCCAATTACTAAGATGATCCGCATTGCGGTAATCAACTTAGCGGGTGTGCCATCGATTGTGTACGGGGTGTTTGGTCTCGGGTTCTTCGTGTACATGATGGGCGGCTCAATTGACCAACTGTTTTACGCCGAAGCATTACCATCACCGACCTTTGGTTCGCCAGGGGTGATTTGGTCGGCGCTGACATTAGCGATTCTGACCCTGCCAGTGGTGATTGTATCGACCGAAGAAGGCTTAAGCCGTATTCCGAGTGCTGTGCGTCAAGGTAGTTTGGCACTGGGCGCGACTAAGGCCGAAACCCTGTGGCGGATTGTGATCCCGATGGCAAGCCCTGCGATCATGACGGGTCTGATTTTAGCCGTGGCCCGTGCTGCGGGTGAGGTAGCACCGTTAATGCTGGTGGGTGTAGTGAAATTAGCGCCGACATTGCCACTGGACTTAAACTTCCCGTTCGTGCATTTAGAACGTAAATTCATGCACTTAGGGTTCCATATTTATGATGTGGGCTTCCAGAGTCCTAACGTTGAAGCAGCACGTCCTCTGGTATACGCCACCTCCTTCTTGCTGGTTACAGTGATTGTGGCACTGAACTTAACCGCGATTAGTGTGCGTAACCACTTACGTGAAAAATATCGTTCGCTTGAGCATTAATCAGCGATTATCCTGAAAGTATTAGGACTGAATATGATTTCTATAGATTCGACAGCCATGAAAACCAATAACTTTGACTTAGCAAACTTGAGCCAGAACGATACCGCGCTGGAGATCCGCAACTTAGACCTGCGCTATGGCAATAAGCAAGCGCTATTCAATGTGTCGATGAAGATCCCAAAGAAGCAAGTTACGGCGTTTATCGGCCCCAGCGGTTGTGGTAAATCCACCTTATTGCGTTGCATTAACCGCATGAACGATCTGGTGGACAACTGCCATATCGACGGCGAGATTCTGCTGCACGGTCAAAATATTTATGACAAAAAGATCGACGTTGCTGCCCTGCGCCGCAACGTAGGTATGGTGTTCCAGCGTCCTAACCCATTCCCTAAGTCGATTTACGAAAACGTGGTTTATGGTCTGCGTCTGCAGGGCATTAACAACCGCCGTGAACTCGACGAAGCGGCCGAGCGTTCGCTACGCGGCGCGGCGATTTGGGATGAAGTGAAAGACCGCCTGCACGATAACGCCTTTGGCTTATCCGGTGGTCAGCAGCAACGTTTGGTGATTGCCCGTGCGATTGCCATCGAGCCAGAAGTATTACTGCTCGACGAACCCACTTCGGCACTCGACCCGATTTCAACCTTAACCATCGAAGAGCTGATAACCGAGCTTAAGACTAAGTACACAGTGGTTATCGTTACCCACAACATGCAACAGGCGGCGCGGGTATCGGACCAAACGGCCTTTATGTATATGGGCGAATTGGTGGAATACGCCGATACCAACACCATTTTCACTACACCGAAAAAACGTAAGACCGAAGATTACATTACCGGCCGTTACGGTTAATCACCTTGCCTTTGGCAGTGGGGATGTGAGTGATAAGCGATTAACGAAATAAGCCACCGCCTAGAACAGAGTTAAGCATTGCAAACTCCATCTAGGCGTTGATACAGTTGAGTAAAAGGTTGGCAAAATGGAAAATATGAATTTAAACAAACATATCTCTGGGCAATTTAACGCCGAGCTAGAAGATATTCGTAACCGTGTACTCGCTATGGGTGGCTTGGTTGAGCGTCAATTAGAGCAAGCCATCGACGCCTTAAGCACCTTAGATGCCGAATTAGCGCAAAAGGTGATCTTAGGTGACCATAAAGTCAATGGAATGGAAGTCTCGATTGACGAAGAATGCACCCGTATTATCGCCAAGCGCCAGCCCGCAGCGAGCGACTTGCGGATGATCATTGCGATTTCAAAATCCATTGCTGATCTTGAGCGTATCGGTGACGCCTGTGTGCGTATTGCCAAGGCAGCATTAGATAAGCGATTGAATAATCAGCAGCCGTTATTAGTCAGTATTGAAAATATGGGCCGCCATGCGACTCGTATGCTCCACGCCACTTTAGATGCATTAGCCCGTATGGATGCAGAGTCTGCATTGGAACTGCACAAGGAAGACGCTAAACTCGACCGTGAATATGAAGGCATTATCCGCCAATTAATGACCTATATGATGGAAGACCCACGCTCAATCCCCGATGTATTAGACGTACTCTGGGCAGCCCGTGCGGTTGAACGTGTGGGCGACCGCTGTAAAAATATCTGCGAATACATTATTTACTACGTGAAAGGTAAAGACGTCCGCCATACTTCCTACGAAGATATGGAAAAGGATATGAAGAACTAAACGCCTTTTATCACAAGGCGTTATCCACAAACGCTCTGCCTAATCCGCAGAGCGTTTTTGTTTAGATGTTTAACTGATTGATGGCCATGAATAGACGGTAAGAAGGTTGGCGAGGTTGTTCGTTATGACGATGGGCGAGCCATGGCATTTGCTCTACGACGCGCAGCAAGTCCTTCCTTGGATGCTCGACCGCCCCGTCCGTGGGGCGGACGGTCGTCTCGCTAATCACCATGGCTCACCTGTTTAGCATTGTCGTAGCCTGTAGACTTAATAATCTTACTCAGCACGCTTTGGGACAAAAGCGTGTCAGGACGTCGACTATATCAGGTGAATTTCGGATAAAAATTTCTATGGGTTAACGCCCGGATCAACTGCCGGAGGCGAGCCAGAAGCTCGCGCAAATGCCAGTATGATACGCGTGAATCTGTCTATTTTAGAGTAATTCACTGAAACTAAACATTAAATTTTTTCATTAGAAAATATCTTGCTGGACTGCCAGAAAATTCAGGAATGACACCTGCAAGTTCAAAACCTATTTTTTGATAAAAAATAGGTGCTTGAATTGATAAGGTGTCCAATTGTGCTATTAGGCATCCTCTGTTTTTAGCTTCTAATTCAGCCATGAGCATCAACTCACGCCCTAAGCCTGCACCTCTATGCTTTTTAGCAACCCATACAACATCAATTAAAAAATTTCTGTATATGGTTCTACCTGATATGCCACCAATAAGTTGATCACTTTCATCTCTAACGGTCAGCATCAACGGCTGTGCTGCTTCGTTTCCTATTTGCTCATGAATATGTTCTCTAACACCTTCAACCAGCGCGTTAAAAATTGTTGGTTCTTGCTCATTTATCACTTGAAATTTCATTAATATACCTTAGCGTTAATCTATAACTTGTCATTGATTTTTGGTAAAAACTGGATTGTTGGTTTTTAATGAAGAATGTTGCTTCAGTAATCTGCCAAATCCTGCCAAATTTCGGTAAGTGAAATGAGTTCTTCAGGTGGTGTTGCTGCTGCTCGCCAATAATGCCGACCATCGCCGGTGCGCTTTAACAGCTTATGGTTACACAATTCTCGCCTAATAAGCGCGAAGTCAGCAAATCCAAGAAAACGCTTAATTACGCTATTAACGTCCTGTTCACTGTAGGATTGTTGGTACTGAAAACGGCACCAAAAAAACCATAAACTTTGATCTTGAAGGGCGCGTTTAGCTGGCCACGCTCTAAGGATGTAATTCGAGTCCATGAAAGGTTGTAGCTTTCGCGGAATCATAATATCAAGTTGTTTGGGTTTGTTTAATTTGGCCGCATTATTTGTAGTTAATGCAGCATCACGCAAATGTTGGAAATTGGCATGTCCTGCCGACTGGGCAAGAATATTGAGCATTTCAAGGTGCGAAGGAAACCTTTCACAATTTTTAAATTGATTACGCAGATATTTAGCCAGCGTCGAAATATCTTCACAGCTAAAAGGGATGATTTGTTTCGTCATAGTGATACCCGTTTATGGGTGCCCACAATTAAGTTGTCTATTTGCAATGCAAACAGAGTCACGATCGCCGACCTACGACATAGGCACACAATATACAAAGTACCTTTATATTTAACGTTTCAGCAGGTTTAGCTCTACGATTTTTCGTAGCGGCGATGCCTAGGTGAACTGCCGACCAGCCGGTATTATTAATTAACAAGATCAATATGACAAGTTTTTAATGTGACTTAAAAGCGGCAATAAAACGAGAAAAATAATAAAAACATGACAGCGATTTTAAAAACTTTCGATCTAGAAATCGTTCTCTTAAATAGCATATCCTGCCAGTGAATCAGGCTAGGCAAGTCTGATTCACTGTATCGATTTTAGAACTCCCTCATGGTCAGGTCATACTTTTGGGTATCCATTACTTTATGTATATCTAACTATCAGACTAAGCAAGAGCTAGCCTTCGAGCCGTGGCAAGCTTTGGGGCAAAAAGTTTTTAGCTAGATGAACAGTTCAATGGTCGTAAAGATTGTCATTGTTGCAACTGTGACCGTTGGCGGCATGGATGCCGCCGTCGAGCCCTCAGGGATGAGTTTATGGCGTGTCACTGGGGAAGCAACAGTGAAATAGCTTGCCAAACACGGTGGTCAGTTTAAGCCAGTTATCATGGGTTATAAATCCGCCCATATATTCTTTAATAAATAACACTATCGACTTGTTTTAAACTCGCTAAGCAGGAAAAACCGCTATAGCACTGAGCACCAGTGCGAGCGGTATCAGCGTGATGATGGCAAGGGTACCTAGACAACCAGACAGCTGTTTTTGTCGTGCTAAATTTTCGGCTTCACTCATTTGTTTAACTGTCTGCTCTACATCTGCTTTTCGTTTTTCGAGTAACTGTGCAGAGGCGATAACCAGTTCTTGAGAGTCAGCGGGAACTTTCTCGGTTACTAGGGCGAGTTCACCTTTGAAGGCGTGTACCGTATAGCGATAATTACCTTTTGAGAAAGTGTCCTTCTCAAAGCTGACATTCAGTACTGCATTGCATCCACAATGCTTTGCAAGCTGTTCTAAATGACGTCTTCCTTCGCTGGGGTCTTTAAAAAAGCGGGTCGTAATGGGATAGCTAACAAGCACTGTGCCGTTTTTAGGGTGGCGGTCTTTAGTGGTAAAAAAGTCAACTAATCGCTCCCTGATAAAGACTTCGGGCAAACTGATCGCTTTGGCGGCTAGGCCTTTAGGTGTGGGCGTTGGATCAAAATGGACCATAGTGCCTTTGACTAACTTGCCTTCATCTTTCTTGTCTAATAGTTCAGAAAAATGCAAAAAATAGCTTTCACCATCATCGCCTTGGATAAACCCATACTTTTTAGCGGCAAGGTATGAGACAACTTTTCCTTTCAAAACATTAGCCTATATAAATTGATGCTCAGCCGAGTATTATGTTACTTGCCTAGCGTTATAAATGAAAAATATTATAAATCAGATAGATAATCATATAAACGATCTGATAAACGATCTGAATTTATCTGCAACACGGCACATAGACCATGTCTTCGAATCTAGGATCGTCATAGGCATCTGCGTGGGAAAGGTGTCCATCAAAAGCCCCAATTTTATTGATGGTTGATCCTTGTTTAAACACGATTTGTAAACCGTGCTCGGGCTCCCAATCGCAGTGGCAAGTAAGGGAGATATACACGGCGTTATCCCCATGGGCGCGGCGTGACACCATTAATTCGTCGCCAAACTCAATATGGCGCCATACTTGGTTTGGGTTAGGAATATCAATATATTCTTCGCTCGCAGGCGTAATGTATGTGCAGCAATCTTGATAATATTGGTAAATCGCGTCCTGAGCTTGCTCGAGTGCGGTATGGTCTAGGGCGAGAAAATGTTGTACCGCAGTATGAAAATCCTCCACCTGTGGGTCGGTTTCGTACTCTTCTAAGATAAACTCAAATTTACCGCTTAGCGCATTGATCTCAATGGGTTGGCTTTTAAGCCAGCCATCATAGGGATCAACTTCAAGCAAACCTAGGATGGGTATTGTTATCATCTTATCATCTTATCATTCCGTTTATTGTTGACTTCATTGGCTAGCTGTTACTGATTATTATCGTTGCAAAACAATAATCTATAGTATCCGCATTCTGAAATAAGGTTATTTGTGCCGATTAAAAATGATTGGATTAGGCGCTACTGCGCGCAGGCGGGCAGATATTCGGATAATTCCAATAGATTCAAATCGGGGTCGCGGATATAGACGGAGTTGATGCGACCTGTGGCGCCGGTGCGCAGGACTGGGCCTTCAATAATCTCAACTTCAAGGCTGTTTAAGTGGTTGATCACTTCTTCGATATTGTGGCTGACCACAAAACAGAGATCGGCGCTGCCGGGCGTAGCAAGGTTTGCCTTGGGCTCAAATTCGGCGCCTGCTTGGTGAAGATTGATTTTTTGATCGCCAAAGCTTAATGCGATACGGCCCTGACCAAATACGGACTTTTTCATCCCTAACACGCGTTGATAAAAGTCGACGCTGGCCTCGATATCTTTCACAGTTAACACTAAATGGTCTAGGCGGGTCACGCGCATATTCTTTCCCTCGATGCCGTAGCGGTTTGTTATTAGTTTTCTCTGCGCCTTACCTTACATCAAGTGCTGGTGCAAAAGTGACTCTGTGGTAGCATTTAACGCGCTTTTTAGCGTAAATAATTTATGCCTATTTTTATCCCATTGGATTTGATGAGATTGTAATGAAGAAAACCTTAGCCCGTGGCTTGATGAACCTGCTGCCGATGGCTTTAAGCCTGTGGTTGTTTTGGTCATTGTTTGTATCGTTAGATGGTTTAGGGATTTTTATTTTAGAGTTGGTAGGGATTAACCAACATTTTGTCGGTGCGGGCTTTATCTTAGTCGTGGCCATAGTGTTTGCGGTGGGCCTGTTGTTTTCGGTGAGCCCGATTGTGTGGCTCTATGGCTGGATTGAACGTCAGCTGATGCGTTTTCCGCTGTTTAAATCTGTCTATGGCAGTATTCGTGATATCGCTTCCTTAATGAACCGTGAGGGCAAACCCAATACTCAGCAAACCGTGTTGGTTAAACAGGCCAATGGCGGGTTTGTGGTGGGCTTTATTATGACGGATACGCCGCCGCAGCCGTTGCTCGATGCCTTACCCGAAGGGGATTGGGTGCCTGTGTTATTCCAACTCAGTTACCAAATGGCGGGGGTGACTAGCCTCGTCAAACGTGAAGATTTGATTTTAGTCGACTGGTCTTTTGAAGAGGCTATGCGCTTTAATTTAACGGCGGGTATCTCGCAAACGCCGGGCGCAGCAACGGTAAAAACTAAAGCTGAATAGAGCTGTTTTGGTTTTTTACGTCAAATAGAGGCATTTTTGTGATACAATCCTGTGGCGACTTAATAGGTCGCCATTTTTTATGCTAATTAAGTGGCTACTGTTTAGCATTATCTGTGTCTCTATTGAGTCAGTTCTCGACAGCATGTGGTCTCTGTTCGAAGGCGTCTCAGTAGGGCTTAAGCAAGGCCGAGTCGATATTTGCTACTGGTTAACCGTTAGCTGCTAATCGCGCTTTGTATTCCTCATCCTCGATATCATTAATATCGAACCGCTTATATGCATTATGTCGCCATTGAGGTTGAACCCTGCGATCCGGTCGCATGCTGTCGATGCTCGCTGTCTTTAAGAGGGCGGCTGGTTCTAAAAGGGCATTGCACAACTGCGGTGTAGTGGTTTGTCGAGCAAATGGTTACTGACTTTGCTATTGCGTAAAAGCGTCGAGCAAACAGGCTAAGGTGAGGAAGCGTTTTCAACATGAGTATGACATCACAAGGTATTGCTGACCGCGAGCCCTTGTCATGGATTATTTATGCCTATTTCATCCTGACCACATACTGCTGAGGCTAGGGTTACCTATTATTGTGCTATCTCTTCAACATCGAAGGGATGTTAATAGGGAACTGGCTAGAACAAGGGAGTTTTATGTCTATCAAGTCGAGTATTAATCCACCGGTTTTTTATTCGTCGGTCTTTTTTATCACATTAATGGTGATGATCTGCGCCATTTGTCCCACCGAGGCCAATCACTTTTTCAAATCCATGCAGTCGTGGCTAGAGGCGAAAACGGGCTGGTTATATATCCTTGGTGTAGCGATTTTTCTGATTTTTATCATCTTTGTTATGGTCAGTCGCTTTGGCGATATTAAGCTCGGCCCCGATCATGCCGTGCCCGACTATAGCTATAAGAGCTGGATTGCCATGCTGTTTTCGGCGGGGATGGGGATTGGATTGATGTTCTTCGGCGTTGCCGAACCCGTGATGCATTACTTAGCGCCGCCCGATGCAACCCCTGAGAGTTTGGCTGCCGCTAAAGAGGCGATGAAAATTACTTTCTTCCATTGGGGCATACATGCCTGGGCGATTTACGGCGTGGTTGCCCTGAGTTTGGCCTATTTTGCTTATCGGCATAAGTTGCCCTTGTTACCTCGCAGCGCACTCTATCCCTTAATCGGTGAGCGCATTCATGGCCCGATTGGCCACTGCGTCGATACCTTTGCGGTATTAGGGACTATGTTCGGGGTGGCGACTTCCCTCGGGTTTGGGGTGTTGCAGGTTAACTCGGGCCTAAGCTATTTATTCGAGCAACTGCCTAATAACACCACGGTGCAAGTGTCGCTGATTATTGGCATTACCTTACTCGCTACTCTGTCGGTTTTTTCAGGGCTCGATAAAGGGGTGAAGCGCTTAAGTGAGCTTAACTTAGGCTTGGCCCTTATTCTGCTGCTGATTGTGTTAATTCTTGGCCCAACGGTAATGTTGCTACAGGCCTTTGTGCAAAATACCGGTAGTTATCTAAGTGATATCGTTAATAAAACCTTTAATCTGTATGCCTATCAGCATAAGGAAGACTGGCTTGGCGGTTGGACGCTACTCTACTGGGGCTGGTGGATTTCGTGGTCACCTTTTGTCGGCACCTTCATTGCGCGGGTGAGTCGCGGCCGTACCATACGTGAGTTTTTAGTCGGCATTTTATTTGTACCTTCGGCGCTGACCTTTTTGTGGATGACGGTATTTGGTAACTCGGCCATCGACGCCATTATGAATCAAGGCGCGACCTACCTAAGCGAAGCGGTGAATACCAATGTTCCCGTGGCGCTGTTTGTGTTTTTTGAACATATGCCGTACCCGCACCTGTTA